>CADBNU010000073.1 GCA_902796085.1 Heyndrickxia coagulans | reverse complement strand
GTCGGGCATATCATCGGTGCTGGATTACCGGATGTGTTCCAAGAGGGGATGTCCATTGCCTTATACGCTATGTTTATCGGTCTTCTTGTTCCGTCGATGAAAGGAAGTTGGAAAGTTGTCTTTTTAGCGCTTCTTGCCGCTGTTTTCAATAGTTTTTTTGTGCTATTTCAATTATTGTCTTCAGGTTGGGCTATTGTTTGTTCAACACTAATTTCTGCTACGTTAATGGAATGTGTTGAAGTTATCCGAAAAAAGACGGGAGGAAATCTAACAAATGAATAGTTCCATTGTCTGGATGATCGTAGGAATGGGAATTGTCACTTATCTTCCACGTATGATTCCCCTTGTCTTTTTAGAAAAATTAAAATTACCGTCATTTATACAAGGTGTATTAAAAAATGTTCCTTATGCCATTTTAGGGGCATTAATTTTTCCGGGTGTATTTTTTATTCAAAATGATTTTTGGTACGGGCTTTTAGGTGCGGTTGTTGCTTTTTTTATTGCCTATACAGGAGTAAATGTGATCTTTGTTGTGATTGGGGCAATACTAGTGCTTACAGGTGTATCCATCTATTTTTGAAAATATTTCCGACTAAGCTAGCATAAATTAAGAATAGCTTGTTTAAACTTTTCACTCAAAAGGGGAGGGGAAATTGAGAAAAAAGATTATTGTTTCTTTCCTGGTGACATATGGAATTTTTATCGCCTGTATTTATTTTTATTTGTTTATTTTCCACACAGATACAATCCCTGCTGAGTTAAAGGGGACCAGTGTTGATCCAGAAAGGTTCTTAACTGCTCATGAAATTGTGTTATCGGAACAATATTCCACTGTTCGTAATTTCTTATTTTTCATTGAAGTCCCGTTTGAATGGTTTTTTTATTTACTCATTTTGTTGTTCGGCATAGGAAATTTGTTTGAAAAATGGGCAAATCGTACAACTCCGTTCACTCTCATACATAATGCGATTTTTACTTTCTGTTTATCGTTTTTAACTTTCATCTTTTTTTACCCACTTAAATTCTTTCGTTATACTTTGTCAAAAAATTACGGGATTTCAACCCAAAGTTTTCATGACTGGATGCGTGATCTTCTTATTAACTTTTGGTTGGATTGGTTTCTATTATTTATCGTTGTATCGGTTCTATATTGGTTGATAAGAAAAAGTGAAAATCGTTGGTGGTTGTATACGTGGTTTTTAGCAATTCCATTTGTCGTATTTTTAATGTTCATTCAGCCGGTTGTTATTGACCCGTTATTCAATGACTTTTATGAGATAAAAAATAAGTCGTTAGAAGAAAAGATTTTATCTCTTGCGGAAACGGCAGGAATTCCGTCTGAACATGTATATGAAGTAAATATGTCGGAAAAAACGAATGCTTTAAATGCGTATGTGACAGGTGTCGGTTCTAATTCACGAATTGTTTTGTATGATACAACATTGGAAAAATTAAATGAGGATGAAATATTATTTATCATGGCCCATGAGATGGCCCATTATGTGGAAAAACATATTTATTTTGGAATAACAGGTTATTTAAGTTTATTATTTCTTTTATTGTTCGTTGTAGCCAAGTTAGCTAAAAAGGTTATAAAAAAATTTGGTAAATTGTTGCATATCTCATCAATGAACAATCTTGCGTCATTGCCACTCATCTTATTAATCGTTTCTGTACTTACTTTTGCGACAAGCCCGATTTCAAATGTGGTTTCAAGACAAATGGAAATGCGTGCAGATCTCTATGCAATGGAATTGACTAAAAATAATGATGCAGCCGTTTCAACGTTTCAAAAATTGACAAAAACGGGATTAAGTCAAGTAAATCCACCTACTTTAGTGAAATGGTTTCGTTATGGTCATCCTACAATGTTGGAAAGAATTCAAATGGCAGAAAGATATGGTGATTAAATTGCGTGTTTCAATTGAGGAATAAAAGGATTTCACAGTAGAGATTATTTTTGCCCGTCCAATGATGGGCTTTTTTTATGACATGAACTCAGAAAAAAACTGCTAAGCAGCAGTTATCAATGGAACCCCAAAGGTTATGCATTTAATTGCTGTTCAATTTCAATGAGCTTTTGTGATAGTTTCATAAAAGACTTTTTATCATGTTGGTCGATTGCCTGATCAATGTCCCTTTTAATTTGATTCCGTTTTTCTTTTAATAACGCTTCTTGAATTAAAAGATCAATATAAATGGATTGAACAAATTTTTCTCGTTTATTAGCCCTCGCATATGCCTTTGTTAACTCTGCATAGGAATTATCTTTTTTCAAATGCTGTTCCTCCTTCCTTTTTTACCTGACACCTGCGACCTGAAAAGATGTATTAATATTATATTAACAATCACTGAAAAACTCAACTAAATTATCTCAATGTTCTGAAAAAATTGTTTTTAAAAAAAGAATGATCATGGAATTCAAGTGACAATAATCCGATTATTTGTTATAATTAGTTCAAAAGTCATAATTTGTAGAATATTCGGATATGGAGGGAGAGATTTGTCGGAAAAAAACAAAAAGTTGTTTGATGAGTATGAATTTGATGCTTTCGTCATGGCAGTTGTTCCAATCAAATATGGAAGTAAAATATATTCTAAAATCATGAAAACGAATGATGAATTTATCGTTCCTTTTCGACCGATAGAAGTGATAAAGAAGAGTTGTGAATATTACGCTTCCAGTTATGAGGGTAGAAAGGAAGGAACGAAGAATTTAATTGGTGTTACTCATAAATCACCTATTGTTATTGAACCGGTTCAGTCCATTTATATATTTCCAACTGCATCTCCAAATCAACAACATTGTTATTGGATTTCACATGAACATGTATTGCTTTATCAGAGAATTGATAAAAAACATACGGAAGTTGTTTTTAGTAATAAACAAGTTATTGAAGTTCCTATTTCATATCGCTCTTTCGAGAATCAAATGCTAAGAACAGCGTTGTTACGAACAAAAATGGAACAAAGATCGAACCTTAGTTGGAATACAACATTGTTCACGGAAACACGCTATAGTGAAGTGGAGGCACTGGAGCAAAGATCCCAGTATGACGTTTTTTCAAAGCAACCGATTTTATCTCAACGATCATCTTCAAAACGTTTGAATAAATAATAGGACAATAATTCCTCAACATAATTGCGTAGCCTTGGATTAAAATAACTATGATACTCCTCGTAACCCTTGTATAGGAAAAGGAAGGTAGTGAATGTTTCATCCCTTTTCACTTCTTGAACTTTCATGCCTTGCCTTTTTAACTCCCTTTTCACTTCGTACAATTGTTGATGAACAGTGGAAAGAGTTTTTTCAATTAAAGTTTTATATGGATTTTTTAATTTAAATGGACTGTTATTCACAACCTGTAAATCTCGTTCTAAAACTTTAATTAACATTGGATAATAAATTGCCTTTTCCAATAAATCTCTACTTTCAGATGGAATTCTTGTCAATGCGAACCCCTCCAATAACGAACAGATGTTCTTATTTTTCTATAATTATATTATATGATGAATTTGATAAAATCAAATCTTATTTATTCCTATTTCCTGTAAAAGCCTGAAAGCTAGAGGCATAATCGCCACAAATGGTAAATGAGGTGACTCGCTCTAGCTTTTTGTATGAAAATCAAATAGCAGACCAATTCATGGAATAATGGATTTTATGTGGTTTTGAATAGGAATTTTAAATAAACAAAGGATTTATGATATAATTTTTATTATTATTGAGTTTAAAAAGTTTTTGATCAACCTGATCCGCCACGTTTCGTTTTAAAGGGGAATATATATGGAATTAACAGAAGTCCAAGCGTTTTTTGCAGAAGAAAATTTAATGGAATTGCTAGAAGGCTATCGTTCCTTCGGAATATTGCCTGGTATCTTTTTACCTATGATTGAAGCTTTCTTACCGTTTTTGCCGTTAATCGTTTTCGTCACTGTTAATGCAAATGCATACGGTCTCGGTGTTGGTTTTCTTGTTTCGTGGCTCGGTGCAGTGGTCGGTGCAATGCTTGTTTTTTCTGTTATTCGTAGATTTGGTCGGAAGCGATTTATGACTTTTGTAAGTGAGCATAGGCGTGTAAAAAAATTAGTTGATTGGGTCGATCGACGTGGTTTTGGTCCACTATTTTTAATTCTTTGTTTTCCTTTTACTCCTTCGGCGGTAGTTAATATTGTGGCAGGTTTGTCAAAAATATCGATTTATCAATATGGATTAGCAGTTACAACAGGTAAAATGGTCATGATTTTTGTCGTCAGCTATATTGGGCATGATATTCCAGCTCTCATACATAATCCTGCACGGACACTTCTTGTTATGGTATTAATTTTTATCCTCTGGTATGTTGGAAAAAGAGTTGAAATTTATATTAACAAAAAAGTTGAGTCGGAAACCCAGATAAAAGAAAAGATGAGAGAATAATGAACAAGTGCTTTTTCAATTTTATAATTGATTAAGCGCTTTTTATTTTCTTTTTTGAATGACGAAACGACTAAGCACATAATTTATGATGTAACAAACTAAAATAACGGTTAACACAACTTTATACGAAAATATTGATGCAATGGCTGACCCTAAACTTGCGCCAATTAATAAAATAAACGAATATAGCGCAATTGCTTTTCCTCTTAAGTGACCACTTTTTTCTCCAATAAAATGAATGATGGTAGGAATTAAAAGAGAAACTCCCCCGACAAAAATGATAGAGAGGAATCCGATGCTATAAACGGAGTCTAAAAATAGAAGAAAAAATATTGACCACCAAATGAGCGTAATCCCAAGTTTCAATGTCATTATAGCTGTAAAGCGAGCAATCAGTTTTCCGGTGAAGATTGATAATATAACACCTGAAATGCCAATGGTACGGATCCAGAATAACTGGTTATTTGCTTCGGCATATTGATAACTAAAAGCTTCATAAAAGGCAACAAAAGAAAAGAGCACGGTAATAACAATGAAATACAAAGGGAATAGTACCGGGTTTATCAATGCTTTTATTAATCCATGCAAGCGCTTTTTTAATGTTTCGTGTTGAAGTGATTGTTTTGTTTTAGGCAATATAATAAGTGCGCTTAAAAATAAGACAAAGTATATTGTGCTGAAAAGTATATAAGTAGTGGACCAGTTCCAAGTGAGGACGATCCAAGCGCTGAAAAGTTGTCCGATGATTCCTGCAGCCAAAAAACCTGCATTAATAAGTGCAATCCAAAGTGTCCTTGATTTGTCTGTATAAATGTCAAAGGTGTAACTAAAAGCTACTGGTGCAAAGCTGGCTAGAGTAAACCCTTGAAGTGAACGAAAAAAATATAGGGAAATAGGATTAAATGCAAGAGAGACGAAATACGTAGTGACAGCAGAAATGGCCAAGCCGAATGTAATCATTTGTTTGCGACCAAAGATGTCAGAAAGTGGACCAAAAACGAGTAGTCCACAGGCGTAAAACAACGTAAATAAAGTGCTACCTAAAGCTACATCCTGCTTTAGAATATTAAACTCTGTAGAAATTGCTGGATAGAGCGGAATTAATGAATAAATGTTACAGGTAACCATAATTCCAATTACAACTAACAAAATCCCTGCAAGTTGATTTTTATTAGTCATGTTCATCACCTCTTTATTAGGCTATTCAAAAGTTGAAACGGTGACATATAAAGAAAATTTTGTTTTATGGAAATTTGCGTCCGTTAAGGTAGGATTTCAGTTTTTAAAATTTGGAAAGGGGTGAGGCTGAAATGTCTGTCATTCCCCCTTTATAAATGGAGATTCCTGTAACTATGAACAGATCTCAATATGGGTGAACTATTCCTATAAACAGCAGTAGTAACAAAACGACATTAATTTCCAACCTTTCTTTTACCGAATCTACATTCGCCTATGTTAAAATAAATATAACAAACGTATGGACTTTCGTTTTTTTTGAGAGGAGGAAAAAAATGGCACTCCGATTTGTTTTAGGACGATCTGGTAGTGGTAAAACGACTTTTTTAATTGAGGAAATGAAGAGAGAATTAACAAAGGATCCAACGGGTCCTATGATGATTTATATCGTTCCAGATCAAATGACGTTCCTTTCTGAATATAAAATTGTATCCGACCCGGCAGTAAAAGGGATGATACGTCTTCAAGTGTATAGCTTTCCACGTCTTGCTTGGAGAATCTTGCAAGAAGTGGGTGGTATTGGACGTCTCCATATAAACTCAACAGGAATTCAAATGCTTATCCGCAAAATTATTTATGAAAATAAAGACCAATTAGAAGTGTTTAAACAAACAGCCGATAAATTTGGTTTTGTTGAGCATGTTGAAGCAATGGTCAGTGAATTTAAACGATATTGCATTACGGAAGAGGAACTGTTTGCCCATAAAAATCAAATTGAAGGTGACCCGACATTACGTGCGAAAATCCATGATTTAGGCTTGATTTATGAAAAGGTTGAACAAGCTATTCAAAGCAAATATTTAGCTTCGGAAGATTATTTAAGATTGCTAGCTGAAAAGATCCCGCATTCCGAAGCTTTAAAAAATGCAGAAATATATATTGATGGCTTCCATAGTTTTACACCACAGGAGTATATGGTCATTGAACAACTATTAAAAACATGTGCAAACGTAACGATTGCATTAAACTGTGACAGACCTTATGAAAGTATACTGCCTGATGATTTTAGTCTATTCCGCATGACAGCAGAAACTTATGCAACGATTGTTGAGATTGCTAGAGTGAATGGAATTTTAATTGAAGACAATACTGTTTTTGAAGAACAACAACGTTTCAATCATCCTTCACTGGCTTATTTAGAAAAAAACTTTGAACAAGTACCAGCAATTCCATATGAAGGAGAAACGAATATATACTTTGCGGAAGCAGCGAACTTACGGGCAGAAATTGAAGGAATTGGTCGAAAAATAAAATCACTCGTTCGTGACCATGGTTATCGTTATAAAGATATTGCAATTCTTGTTCGAAATGGGGAAAACTATCAAGATTTATTTGATACGATTTTTTCAGATTTTGAGATTCCATATCATATTGATCAAAAGCGTTCAATGCTGAACCATCCAGTGATTGAGCTCATTCGTTCGAGTCTTGAAATTATTACAAACTATTGGCGTTATGATCCAATTTTCCGTGCGGTTAAAACGGATTTATTATTTCCGTTAGACGGTAATATTCAGGAATTACGGGAAAGAATGGACAGGCTAGAAAATTATTGTTTAGCCTATGGTGTACAAGGAGAAAAATGGACGAAAAAAGACAGGTGGCAATATCGGAGATTTCGGGGACTTGACTTTGATTTTCCGCAAACCGATGAAGAGAGGAATTTGGAACAAGAATTAAATGAGTCACGCTTAATGATTTCTGCGCCAATCTTGCGTTTAGCAAGAAGGTTGAAACGGGCAACTAATGGCCGAGAAATGTGTATTGCACTTTTTCAATTATTAGAGGAATTAGAAGTACCAGCAAAATTAGAAAAACTACAATTACAAGCTGAAAAATCTGGAAATCTTATGAGTGCGCGTGAGCATGAACAAGCATGGAATGAAGTGTTGAATTTACTTGATCAGTATGTGGAGATCTTGGGAAATGAAAAAGTTACTTTGAAAGAGTTTGCAGAAATTATAGAAGCCGGTCTCGAATCATTAGAATTTTCGATCGTACCGCCAGCCATTGACCAAGTAATTGTGGCGGATTTAGAACTATCCCGATTAGGAGATGTAAAGGTTGCTTTTGTCATTGGCTTAAACGATGATGTGTTGCCAATGAAGTTTAAAGATCAAGGGATTTTAACGGATAAGGAGCGGGAAAACTTAATATCTTCTGGTTTTGTCATCGCTCCAACAAGTAAAGATCGACTATTAGATGAAGAATTTATAGCCTATAAAGCCTTTACGACACCGTCTGAAATGTTATTTATTTCCTATCCGATCGCCAATGAAGAAGGAAATGCATTAATGCCTTCCCCATATATTAAGCGATTAAAAGAAATGTTTCCGAAAAGCTTCCATTTGTCGTTAGGGAATGATCCGATGGAATTAAAAGTTCAGGATCAACTCGAATACTTACTAAATTGGGATCAAGCATTAACCCATGTTACTTATCAACTACAGGGTTACAAACGAAAATATCCGATAGAAAAAATTTGGTGGGACAGTTATAATCTGCTTATTGAAAGTACGCAACACTATCAAGTGAAAAACGTGTTATCAAGTTTGTTTTTTGAAAATAAGGCTGAAAAACTTTCTGATGATACGGTGAAAGACTTATACGGTGAGACACTTCAAGGTAGTATTTCCCGTATGGAAAAATTTAATAGTTGTGCTTATGCTCACTTTTTATCCTATGGTCTACATTTACAAGAACGACCAGTTTACCGACTTGAGGCGCCGGATATTGGTGAGATGTTCCATGGAGCATTAAAATTTATTGGCGATAAAGTGAATGAAGAAAATCTTGTATGGGGTGAATTAACTAAGAAGCAAATTCGCCATTTAGTAATGGAAGCGGTCGAGTTTTTATCACCTAAACTGCAAAATGAGATTTTGTTGAGCACCAATCGCTATCAATATATTAAGCGGAAGTTAGAAAAAGTCATTTTACGTGCAACGGAAGTGATTGAAAAACATGCAAAATCGAGTCAATTTGTCCCTTATAAGCTGGAAATGACCTTTGGACCGAAAGGAGATCTTCCTCCAATCCAGTTTGAATTAAAAAATGGGATGAAAATGCAACTGGTCGGCCGTATCGACAGGGTAGATAAGGCTGAAAACGAGAATGGGGTTTTTTTACGTGTTGTAGATTATAAATCCAGCCGACGCGACTTAGATATTGGGGAAGTTTATTATGGTTTAGCATTACAAATGCTTACATACCTTGATATTTTAATTCGTTATTCAGACAAATTAGTTGGAACAAAAGCAGACCCGGCAGGTGTCTTATACTTTCATATTCATAATCCGATTATAAAAAGTAAAAAATTGCTTACTTTAGATGAAATAGAAGAATTGATTTTCAAAGAATTTAAGATGAAAGGACTTATCCTTTCAGACCCAGGTGTTGTCCGGTTGATGGATGAAACGTTGGATTCCGGCGAGTCAAAAATTATATCGGCGGGTTTAAAAAAAGATGGGACGTTAACTGCACGATCGAAGGTGGCAACGAAAGAGGAATTTACTGACTTACGTACATTTGTTGAACAAAAATTTGTCGAAACCGGAAATCGAATAGTCGAAGGTGATGTTGATATTGCGCCGTATAAGCTTGGCGATAAAACAGCTTGTGCGTTTTGTCCGTTTAAATCTATCTGTCAATTTGATACAAGCTTAAAAGAAAATGATTATCGTATTCTTCCAAAATTAAAACCGGGTGAGGCGTTAGAGCGGGTGAAGGGAGCTGTTAGATCATGAACATTCCAACAAAACCGAAAGATGTTACTTGGACGGATGACCAATGGAAAGCCATTCACGCGAGTGGAAAAGATATATTAGTGGCCGCGGCAGCAGGTTCAGGGAAAACAGCTGTCCTTGTTGAAAGAATTATAGAAAAAATTACGAGTGAAACAAATCCTGTCAATGTAGATGAACTGCTAGTGGCGACTTTTACAAATGCATCGGCAGCTGAGATGCGTCATCGAATCGGTGTAGCGCTAGAAAAAGAGATTAAGAAAAATCCGTATTCCAATCATTTGCGCCGTCAGCTAAGCTTGTTGAATCATGCATCTATTTCCACACTACATTCCTTTTGTTTAGATGTTGTAAGGAAATATTATTATTTAATCGATATAGACCCTGGTTTTCGACTAATGGAAGAGACAGAAGGCATGTTGCTTAAAGATGAAGCGATTGAAAGTCTTCTTGAAGAAGAATACGGTAAAAAGAGTAATGAGCCGTTTTTCAAAGTCGTTGATATGTTTACGAATGATCGTACCGATGATGAGTTACAAAAATTAATTTTACAACTATTTGAATTTTCGCGGGCCAATCCCAATCCAGATCGCTGGTTGGACAGCTTAATTGATATGTATGACATTAAAGACAGTCAAAACGTGGAGAACCTACCGTTTATAGAACCGCTTTTGTATGATTTACAACTTCAGTTACACGAGGCTAAACGTCTTTTTGAAGAAGCATTAGAATTAACAAAGATGCCTGGTGGACCAGATAAGCGGGCAGAGAATTTTGAAAATGATATTGAACTTGTAGATGAATTATTACGAGCAAAAGATGACTCGTTCCAAGTATTATATGATACTTTTCAAAACGTCTCCTTTTCAAGGTTAAAACCATGTCGCGGTGATGAATATGACGCAGAACTCATAGAAAAATCAAAAACATTACGGGAACAAGGTAAAAAAATCATTAGTAAGTTAAAAGATGAACTGTTTTCGAGGAAGCCAGCAACTTATATTCAAGATTTACAAAAAATGAAAGAACCTATTTCAACTTTAGTGGAGCTTGTCCGTCGTTTTTCTCAAAAATTTTCCCAATTAAAGAAGGAAAAGGGGCTTGTTGACTTCTCTGATTTAGAACATTATGCTTTACAAATATTAGCGACTCCTAATGAAAAGGGGGAACTTCTACCGACAGAGGCAGCATTGAGTTATCAAAAACAATTTAAAGAAGTATTTATCGACGAATACCAAGACACGAATATGGTTCAAGAATCCATTCTACAATTAGTGAAAAAGCCTTCTGAAGCGGAAGGAAATTTATTTATGGTCGGTGATGTAAAGCAGTCGATTTACCGGTTCCGCCTTGCCGAACCAAATCTTTTCTTAGATAAATATTTACGTTTTTCATTAGACGGGAAAAATACCGGTTTACGAATCGACTTATCAAAGAATTTCCGTAGTCGGAAAGAAGTACTTGACGGAACGAACTTCATTTTTAAACAAATTATGGGAAAAACGGTTGGTGAAATTGAATATGATGAAGCAGCAGAATTAAAACTAGGTGCGGATTATCCGCAAGATCAAACATATCCAATCGAATTTGCCATAATTCACAAAGAAGAAGCAAAAGGCGGACAAGATAGCTGGGATGAAGAAGAAGATGCTTTCCATGATAGTGATGCCTTTACATCAGAAGAGCTCGAACAATCGGAATTGGAATCCATTTATGTTGCACGTAAAATAAGGGAATTAATTGATTCAAAGGTAAAAGTTTATGATACCAAGAAAAAAAGTTATCGACCGATCCAATATCAAGATATCGTTATCTTATTCCGTTCCTTTCAATGGGCTCCTCAGTTTATGGAAGCTTGTAAAGATGAAAATATTCCGGTTTATGCTGATATATCGACGGGTTATTTTGAAGCGGCGGAAGTATCGACAATGCTTGCTTTATTAAAGGTGATTGATAATCCGTACCAAGATATTCCACTTGTTTCTGTACTTCGTTCACCGATTATTGGTTTAAATGAAGAGCAACTTGCTAAAATTCGGATTTACGCGAAGAAGACAAGTTATTATGACGCGGTTAAAAAGTTCCATCAGCTCCGTGTACAATCGGAAATAGAAGAAGAGATTCAACAAAAACTGGATTTATTTTTACAACAATTAAATGACTGGCGTACACAAGCTCGATCTGGATCACTCTCTGAATTGATATGGCAATTGTATCGTGATACGAAGTTTTATGACTATGTTGGAGGATTACCAGGTGGTAAACAACGTCAAGCAAATTTACGAGCACTTTATGATCGTGCTCGTCAATATGAATCGACTTCTTTTCGCGGTTTGTTCCGATTCTTGCGTTTTATTGAGCGCATGCAAGACCGAGGGGAAGATTTAGGTGTTGCTCGTTCATTAGGAGAAAATGAAGATGTTGTCAGAATCATGACCATTCATAAAAGTAAAGGTTTAGAATTTCCGGTAGTATTTGTTGCTGGTATGGGAAGACAGTTTAATATGATGGATTTACGAAAAAATTATTTATTTGATAAAGCCTTCGGGCTTGCTATCAATTACATCGATCCTGAAAAACAGATTACTTATCCATCATTGATTCACATGGCCTTTGTCCGGAAGAAACGATTAGAACTCATAGCGGAAGAAATGCGAGTTTTATATGTAGCATTAACTCGGGCGAAAGAGAAACTATACTTAGTTGGGTCAACGAAAAATAAGGAGAAACTTCTTGAAAAATGGCAAAAACATTTATCAGAGATGAACTGGCTACTTAGTGATTTTGATCGAATGAAAGGTAAAAGTTACTTAGACTGGGTAGGACCTGCTTTAATTCGTCACCGTGATGCTGCAAATTTACGTTTATCACCTGTCGAAATGAAAAATGAAACGATACAAGAAATCTATGAACATCCTTCCCTTTGGAAAATGGATTGGGTTTCGAATCAAATGTTAACGAAGGCTGAAGTAGAGGAAGATAGAGACGAGGATTTATTAAATTTTGTTAAAAAAGGAAAACCGGTTCCAGTTGAATCGCAATATAAAGAAAAAATTGCCAGTCAATTAAAGTGGCAATATGAATATTTACCTGCAACGGTTCACCGTAGCAAACAATCGGTTACCGAGATTAAAAGGTTAAGGGAATTGAGAGATGAATATAGTGATGTGTCATTTATACGACCTTTTAAAAAGCCAATTACTTCGCGGCCAAAGTTTATGCAAATGAAGAAGTTGACACCTGCAGAAAAAGGAACAGCCATGCATAAGGTCATGCAACATGTTGATTTATCTGTAAAACCTACAAGAGAGTCTATTGAAAAACAACTCTACTTTATGCAAGAAAACGAACTAATTACAACTGAAGAAGCGCAAGCGATTCAGATTGATGCAGTTATTCAATTTTTTAATACAGAAATTGGGTTACGTGTTCTTGGATCAGATTGGGTCAAGAGGGAAGTACCCTTCAGTTTTACGTTGCCTCCTCAAGATGTGTATCTTGATTGGCAAAAAGGAGAGGATCCAGTTTTTGTTCAAGGAATAATTGACCTGTTAATTAAAGATGCGAATGGTCTTGTTATCATTGACTATAAAACGGACCAAATCACTGACCGTTTTAAAAATGGGTTTGCAGAAGCGAAACCAATCCTATTGAAGCGATACAGAACACAGGTAGCGTTATACAGGAATGCGGTTGCGACTATCTTTAATGAACCTGTTACAGCGTCATACTTATACTTTTTTGATGGTGGACATGTTCTTAAAGTAGAATAATCTAAACAAAAAACGGCCTCTTGTCAAGTTTCATAACTACTGACAAGAGGCGATTTTTTTTTCTTAATTTGTTTGATTTGTAGGTTGATCAACGACATCAGGATCAATTGTATTTGTGGCATTGAAGCCATTATTGGCAACATTAAATATACCAGTAATAAAGGATCCTGAACCACCACTCGATTTTGCAACAGATTTTGGAGCAATATTTAATGTATCGCCAAAGTTGACGGCCCCATCAGTAACATTTGCAATTTTCACTGAACCAATAATACTAGGCATATAAAACATTCCTTTAAAGTTAGTGAAGTACCAGAATAGATGAACATACCGAGTAGAAATTTAATTTTTATTCTAATAATAAAATATGCATATGTCCTATCAGCGTTCATCATCATTTTTTAGTTCATTTGAATTTTCATTTGGTGGGATCGTCAAATGACGAATATGTTTTATCCG
>CADBNU010000072.1 GCA_902796085.1 Heyndrickxia coagulans | reverse complement strand
CCTGTAGATTTGGCCACTAGTTAGGGACTTTGTCTACAAGCTGAAAGGTCGTCCAATAGACGACCTTTTTTTACTCATTTGATGTTATGATTTGACAATAGCCTCTTGTTCCTTCCGTTTCTTTAATTCCATTCGTTCCTTTTTGGATCGCTCCAAGTATCTTGGTAAGGATAATATTTGATAAGCATTACAAACTAAAAGTGGAAACAGCATCAAGTAAAACCAATCTTGTTCGTTTGTTCGTAGTACAGGTACCCATTCAATAATAGTGGCACAAACCATAAAAAATAATGCTGGTATAAATGTTTTTCTTTCATTAGATTGTCTAACCTTTAAATATGCAATTAATGTACCACTTAAAAAAAGAAATAAAGCAACAAGAACGTATCTCCAAATGGACTCTCCGCTGCTTGCAAAGGCATTATAACGTAAGTAAACTAAATCAAACAATACGAAAGCAATCAATACAACTTGAACAGGATTCCATAAAGACCGAAAAAAACCTAATCCGAAGCGATGGACCGTTAAGTATGCAAAATATCCCATTTGGCTTAAAGTTGCGAAAATAGCACCAATCCCCATAAACCAAATGGTTGTCATTCCAATCTCACTTAAATTTAATTCAATAAATAAATGCTTATAGTCATCCCAACGAACAGCAAACCCAGTAATAATTCCTATACCTATTCCAATCAATAAAGTATGAAGATAGAACCTAACCCAATTTCTAATATTCATATGTACCCCCCTGTATGTAAGAAACCTCTGTGAATTTCAAATATTTTCCGAATTATTATAATTTGATTGTACCAACCAAAACTTGAAAAATCTACCCTTTTGCAATAAGGAATATTTTTTATAAAAAACCTCATTCTAATAATAGATAAGTGATGAAGAAAGGAGCTTTTCTTATGGCAAAAAAAGCAACTCTTGCGCTCCTGTTTACATGTTTCTTTATTCTCCTAACCGCATGCTCAACACAAGATTCAGGCTCGGCAAATATTGAATATGAAGAGACTAAAAAAATGATTGTCGATATTTTAAAAACAGAAGATGGGAAAAAAGCATTAAAAGAGGTTTTATCAGATGATGAATTTAAAGCACAATTAGCAATTGATAACACGGTTGTAACAGATTCCATTCAGGCAACATTAGTCTCGGATAAGGGAAAAGAATTTTGGAAAAAAGCATTTGAAGATCCTGAGTTTGCCAAATCATTCGCCACAAGTATGGAGGAAGGAAATCAAAAATTAATGAAAAGTTTAATGAATGATCCAGAATACCGTAAAAAAATTATTGAACTCCTCCATGATCCTGATTTAGAAAAAGAGTTAGCAGATTTATTAAAGGGAAATGAATACCGTGAACATTTAAAGTCGGTTATATCGGAAACACTCGAAAGCCCTCTATACCAGGCTAAAATTCAAGAAATTTTATTAAAAGCAGCAAGTGAACAGGAAAAGAAAAAGGAAGAGAGTGAGTAACGAAAAAAGGCTGAAACATGGTTCAGCCTTTTCCTCATTATTTATGTTCTTCAAACATATTGGCAATTTTTTCTGCAATCTTAAAATAAATTTTTCCGATCGGGTGTTTAATTTGATATACGGAAGGTGCGAAATCATCATCATCCCAGTCTGGTTGACCAAGTGGAATTTGGCCTAACAGTGGAACGTTCAATTCTTCAGCTAGCTTGTCGCCGCCCCCTTGTCCAAAAATATAAGCTTTTTCACCAGTTTTAGAGCTTTCATAATAAGACATATTCTCAATCACACCAAGTATTTGATGATCCGTTTGAACCGCCATTGCTCCTGCTCTTGCCGCAACAAAGGCAGCTGTTGGATGAGGTGTTGTAACGATAATTTCTTTACTCGTCGGTAACATTTGGTGAACATCTAAAGCAACATCACCTGTGCCAGGAGGTAAATCTAGAAGTAAGAAATCTAAATCATCGCCCCATTCTACCTCAGTAAAAAAGTTCGTTAACATTTTTCCTAACATCGGACCTCTCCAAATAACGGGTGCGTTTTCTTCTACAAAAAACGCCATTGATATGACCTTTACACCGTAACGCTCTACTGGGAAAATCTTTTCGCCACGTACAACTGG
>CADBNU010000071.1 GCA_902796085.1 Heyndrickxia coagulans | reverse complement strand
TGCGGTAAAACGTACAAGTGCTGGGATATCTAGGCCGTTAGCATTGTACAATGTAACATTACGATCACTTACAGCGACGACTTTATTTTGTAAATTTTGGCAAATATAAGCTTCTAATGCTGCAACGGAACCCACATTACCAAAGCCTTGAATGGCAAGTTTCAATGGGGTTTTATCTTTGTAATTAAGTAATGTTTTCGCATAGGGATGTTCGGTTTTATTAAATGCATCAATGTTTTTATTTAAGTAATTGTGAATTAAATAACGTAAAGTAAAATACACACCTTTCCCCGTTGCTTCTCTTCTACCTAATGAACCACCGTTACCGACACTTTTTCCGGTGAAACTACCTAAATATGGTTTTCCAGGGTTAATACTTTTATATTCAGCCATCATCCAGTCCATTTCCCGCTCACTTGTTCCTACATCCGGTGCCGGGATATCTTTATCTGGTCCGATAATCCCGTTAAAATAACGAACATATTTTTCACAAATTAAATGTAGTTCTCGTTCTGAAAAATTTCTTGGATTGATGACAATGCCACCTTTTCCGCCACCAAATGGTACATCATGTAAAGCATTTTTTAACGTCATTAAAGCAGCAAGGTTGATTACTTCTTCTTCATCAACTTCTTCATGGAAACGGATGCCGCCTTTATATGGTCCTAGTGTATCATTATGTTGCACCCGAAAGGCAAGTATTCGCACAACTTCTCCACTTTCTCGAGCAATACGTAGAAAAGATTTATGTATATGATTTGGGGTAGAAAGAATAGCGGCTAATGAATGAAAAGCTTTTTCGCGATTACTCCCTGTTAAATGGGGCAGAAATGTTTCATCTTCTTTAATGAGATTTAATGAATGGTCAACAATAGTACCCGTTTGGGCCATTTATATCCCTCCAACAAATGTGTCATTCTATATCGGCTTTATCAAAACTTATTATTATTTATAAACATAAAGATGGAATAACTTGCATTAAAAAGCTAAAATCGTTTATTACTAAGATTAGTATGCTAAACTAAAAGGGAAATGTACTAACATTTTTTGAAAAGGAGCTGTCATTTCGTTTGACACAACAGGATTTTACAAAAGGATCCATTCGCAAGCAGATGATAAATTTTGCTGGTCCGATTATTTTAACGAACATATTACAAGTTTCCTATCAATTGATTGATAGTTTATGGATTGGAAATTTAATTGGTGATAAAGCTTTAGGTGCTGTCACTATTTCATCTACTGTCATTGTTACTGTGTTAGCCTTTATTATTGGCATTAATAATGCAACATTAACAATTTTATCTCAGCTAAAAGGGAAGGAAGACCATCAAGGATTGGTCCATTATGTGAATGCCTTTGTAGTGATTTTATCCTTACTTGCATTATTACTGGGAGTTTTCGGTGTAATCTTTTCTAAAAATATATTAAACTTTTTAAATACGCCTCATGAGATGCTTAATGGAGCAAACATCTACTTACAGATTAACTTTTTCGGTATTTTATTACTAATGGGTTATAATTTTATCGGCACTGCACTTCGGTCGTTAGGGGATAGTAAAACACCTCTTCGATTTGTCTTTATTGCAGTTGTCTTAAATACAATATTAGATCCGATCTTTATTGCCGGATTTGATTGGGGAATTGCTGGTGCAGCATGGGCAACGGTCATCTCACAAGGGACTGCCTTTTTACTTGCATTCATTTATACCCTTCGTAAAGAAATGATTCCATTTACCATACCGAGACGACCGAAATGGGAAGAAGTATGGCTGATCTTTAAATTAGGGATACCTGCAGGTCTGCAAATGATGGTAATCCATGCTGGAGTAATGGCCATCTTATCTGTTGTAAACTCCTTTGGTGGTGCAGTTGTTGCTGGGTATGGTGCATCACAAAGGATAGATAGTTTAATCATACTTCCGGCAACTGCCTTAGGAACGGCAGTGAATGCGATGGTCGGACAAAATATCGCTGTCCATCGGTGGGATCGGGTAAGGCAAATTGCAATTTATGGGGCAATCTATAATTTTTTCATCATGGTGACGGTTGCGACTGTAGTCTTTATCTTTGCTAAATTTTTGACACGACTCTTTTTAAATGAAACGGAAGCGATTCAATTTGGAACGGATTACTTAAAAATCATTGCCTATTTCTATCCATTTATCGGTCTTAACTTTATTTTAAATGGAATTGTAAGAGGATCTGGAGCGATGTATCAAGTATTAGTGTTAAACATTATTTCATTTTGGTTGTTAAGATATCCGTTGTCTTATATCTGTTCAAGTTTAATGGGTCAAAATGGAATCGCTGTTGGAGTCGGTATTAGTTTTGTAATTAGTAGTTTCTTTGCCTATGCTTATTTCCAGTGGGGAGGTTGGAAGAAGAAACGGTTATTTAAGGATGGAGGCTGATTGAAAGGGTCAGCCTCTAAGCTGATTATTGAACTTATCCTTCATATATTTTATAAAATTCAATTGCTTTTTGAATATATTCTGTTTCTTCAGGGGGAACATCTTCTTCGTAATAGATTGCTTGAACGGGACAAACGGCTTCACAGGCGCCACAGTCAATACAAATATCTGGATCGATAAAAAACTGGTCATCACCTTCAGCAATACAATCTACAGGACAAACATCAACACAGTCTGCAGCTTTTTCCCCGATACAAGGGGAAGTGATAATATAGGCCATTACCTTGCTCCTCTCTTATTATGGATTGATGCTAAGTAAGATGCCGTTCATTCGATTTAAGTTTTTCCTAATTTTAACTGCACTTAAATAGTCAATCTTATCATGATAGGTTTCTTCTTGTTCGAGTTGTTCTTCATAAGCTAGTTGTTCATATGCCTCTATATTGTTTCCCGTTGATTCCTCATAATCCATAAGTAAGTGATTTTCTAATTGTTGCACATTTTGACTGATTTCATTTAAGTTTTTTGTGATGGCAATGGCCGCGTCCAAACGCTCATCACCGTGTAAATAGGCAATCTGTTCGGATTGGCGATATTGTTCGTGTAATTGTTCTTTAATAGAAGTGAGTAATGTCTGATGTTTTTGATCGACAATCATATGGTCAAGAATTTGGATCGTATCCCCCATTAATGCTTGCAACCGTTCGAAAGCGTCACCCATATCAAACCCACCTTTTTATTTTCTATCCTAATTTATTATTTACGAACGTTTTTCTGCTTATACAGTTGAATAGAAGTAATGATATGCTTTGTTAAAATTTGTCAATAAGGATTTACTTTAATAGAATATTTTGTCAAGATTATTTTATAAAAACAGAAGAGAGGAATGT
>CADBNU010000070.1 GCA_902796085.1 Heyndrickxia coagulans | reverse complement strand
ATAAAAAAAGCAGTCCGGAGATTAATCTCCAAACTGCTTTTTCTTGTAATTATTTATCTTCTGCAACATATGGTAATAATGCTACTTGACGTGCACGTTTAATTGCTTTTGTCAACATACGTTGATATTTCGCACTTGTACCAGTTACACGACGAGGTAAAATTTTTCCACGCTCAGAAATGAATTTTTTAAGAAGGTCAACATCTTTATAATCGATATGCGTAATTCCGTTCGCTGTAAAGTAACATACTTTTTTTCTTCTGCCACGACCTCTACGTCCTGCCATTAGAAACACTCCTTTCTTATAAATTTTTATATCCGTTTCAATTTATTATTTATCGTTAAAATGGTAAATCATCATCAGAAATATCAATCGGTTGCCCGCTATTGAAAATCGAATCCTCATTTCTTGATGGGCCTTGATGCTGATTATCAGAACCGAATGGTTTCGGATCGAAATCAGGATAACTTGATGCTGGAGCATTCTGACGATTCGACGCACCTTTAGTGTCTAAAAATTGGACACTATCTGCGACAACCTCTGTTACATACACTCTTCTACCTTCTTGATTATCATAACTTCTCGTTTGGATACGTCCGTCTACCCCTGCCAAACTGCCTTTTTTCAAGAAGTTGGCTACATTTTCAGCAGCTTTTCTCCAAACGACACAGAGAATGAAATCTGCTTCTCTTTCACCTTGCGTATTCGTAAAAGGACGATTTACAGCAAGAGTGAAGGTAGCAACAGGTATACCATTAGGTGTATAACGAAGTTCCGGATCTTTCGTTAAGCGTCCAACAAGAACAACTCGGTTAATCATCAGAATCACTCCTTTTTTTAGGAAATGTTCCACATGGAACATTCCTTTTCATTACTTCAATTTATACAAGTTATTCATCTTCTTTAACAACAATGTGACGAATGATATCTTCATTGATTTTAATTAAACGATCAAATTCTTGGACAGCTTCTGGTTTAGCAACGAATTTAACGATGTGGTAGTAACCTTCACGATAATCCTTAATTTCGTATGCTAAACGACGCTTACCCCATTCCTTTGATTCCGTAATTTCAGCACCGTTTTCAGTTAAAATATTATCAAAACGTTCTACTAGTGCTTTTTTAGATTCGTCATCGATATTTGGTCGGATGATGTACATAGCTTCGTACTTTCTCATCACTTTCACCTCCTTTTGGACTTAGCGGCTCTATCAATAAGAGCAAGGAGCAATAAATTTATTACTCACGATATAAAATTATAACATATAGTTATAATAGGCGCAATCAATTTTCAGTTTTTCAATAGGACGAAGTAGTTTTTATTAAGGAGAATATAAGAAATTGTTATTTTTAAAAAGATAGAATATATCAAAACGGGAAGAGCCAAATAAATAACCCTCCCCGTTCTATATATTTAACCCTTTTAAAAACCTCAGAATAGCTTACACATTAAATCGGAAATGCATAATATCGCCATCTTGAACGACATAATCCTTTCCTTCTAAACGAACTTTTCCAGCTTCTTTCGCTGCATTCATCGAACCATATCTCACTAAATCATCGTATGAAACTGTCTCTGCTCGAATAAATCCTTTTTCAAAATCACTATGAATAATTCCAGCACATTCTGGGGCCTTCATACCACGCTTAAAGGTCCAAGCTCGTACTTCTTGTACTCCGGCTGTGAAATATGTCGCCAATCCAAGTAAATGATAAGCTTTGCGAATTAATTGGTCTAACCCAGATTCTTCAATACCTAATTCTTCCAAAAATGCAGTCTTTTCTTCTGGATCTAACTCTGAAATCTCCTCTTCAATGCGAGCGCAGATAACAACCACTTCTGCATTGTCTTTTTCAGCATATTCACGAACTAACTTTACATATGGATTCTCTTCTGAATTTCCAATATCATCTTCCCCAATATTTGCTACATACAAGACTGGTTTTAGCGTTAATAATTGATATCCTTTAACAATTTTTAACTGTTCTTCATTAAATTCAACCGTTCTTGCCGGTAATTCCTTTTCAAAAGCTTCTTTAACTTTCGTAAGGACTTCGAATTCAACCAATGCATCTTTATCTTTTTGTTTAGCTAGTTTTTCAACTTTTGCTAGTCGTTTATCAACGGTTTCCATATCCGCTAAGATCAGTTCTAAATTAATGGTTTCGATATCGGCAATTGGGTCAACTTTTCCAGCAACATGGGTAATATTTTCATCCTCAAAACATCTAACAACATGGCAAATAGCATCCACTTGTCGAATGTTTGCAAGAAATTTATTTCCTAATCCTTCACCTTTACTTGCACCTTTGACAATCCCGGCTATATCTGTAAATTCAAAAGTAGTTGGTACTGTTTTTTTCGGTTTAACGAGTTCTGTTAATTTCGTTAAACGAGCATCAGGTACTTCAACGACGCCTACGTTCGGGTCAATTGTGGCAAATGGATAGTTTGCCGCTTCAGCACCGGCTTGTGTAATTGCATTAAAAAGAGTCGATTTCCCCACATTTGGCAAACCGACGATTCCAGCTGTTAAAGACATCTATGTCACTCCTACTATTTTCTAACGATATATTCGTTCCTATTATAGTCATCTAGAAAATAAAACACAAGAACCAGAAAGTTATGATTCTGCAGTTTCGATAACTTTTCTCATTTTACGAACAAATTCTTTTCTTGGCATCATAACACTATGGGAACATCCCATACATTTAATCCGGATATCCGCTCCTAAACGAATGATTTTCCAGCGGTTTGTTCCACATGGGTGTTGTTTTTTCATTTCTACAATATCATTTAATTGAAAAGTTTTTTGCTCCATTATTTTCCCCACCTTCTCTCATTCGTTTAAGTCAACTCTATAAATCATATTAACTTGAATTCATTCATATATTCAAGTTAAAAAACATAAAATAGATGAATCTTATTTAAAAATTTAAATTGTTCGATGTATAAAAACATTCCAACGTTACTAAACTGATAATACAGGTATTCAACAGAGTGAGGGGGGATGTTTTTGTTTAAAGCTAGCTTTTTTCGTGGGAAAGAAAATCAAGCAATTTCTTGGGAAGATCCTCTAGCAACAGGTAAGATTGCTAATGAACTTTTTGGTTATTTACCAATAGATGAATCCATTCCGATCCTTTTTATTTGTATAGGCACCGATCGTTCAACTGGTGATTCCTTAGGACCATTAGTAGGAACCCTTCTGCAAGAGAAATTACTTCCTGAAAATTTTTATGTATTTGGTACGCTTGAAGATCCCATTCATGCAGTAAATTTAGAAGAAAAGTTAAATCAAATACAGAAAAAGTTCGAGCAAGCATTTATTATTGGCATAGATGCTTGTCTAGGACAAACGAAAAGTATTGGAACTATACAAATTAAAAAGGGTTCTTTAAAACCAGGTGCTGGTGTAAATAAAACATTACCCCCTGTTGGTCATATACATATGACCGGTGTTGTTAATATTAGCGGTTTTATGGAGTTCTTTGTGTTACAAAATACTCGCCTATATTTAGTAATGAATCTTGCTAAAACAATTTCTAACGGCATTTATAAAGCTGGAATACTGTACCAGTTTGGGCAAAATAATCAAAATAATGATTTACTCATAAATGAAGATACAGTTTAAATTTGGAAAGGAGAGGGTTGTATAAGAAGACAGCCCTCAAAAGTTAAAAAAGAAAAAAATAGGGATAACGATAGTGATGACAAGTATACTCGGCAACATGTTCGCTACTTTTATTTTTGTCAATTCCAACATATTCAGTCCAATTCCCATTATTAAGATGCCACCTGTTGCTGTCAATTCCATCACAATTAAATCTAATAAATGGGCAGGAATAAAGTTATTTATTTGTGTAGCAAACAGGGCAATGGTTCCTTGATAAAGAAAAACTGGAATGCTAGAAAACATAACACCAATTCCTAAAGTAGAAGTTAATATAATCGCCGTAAACCCGTCAATCATCGCTTTCGTATATAATACTTGGTGATCACCGCGAATCCCACTATCCAAGGCACCAACTATGGACATTGCGCCAATTACAAAGATAAGAGTCGCTGTAATAAAACCTTGTGCAATACTCCCCTTTGCCTTATAACCAATTTTTGCCTCTAACCACTTTCCTGTCTGTTTAAATTTATCATCTAATTTTAACCATTCACCTAATAACGATCCGACAACAACACTCATAATAACCGCTAATAAATTGTTCGTTTGAATTCCCATTTGTATTCCTAATAAGGTGACAGTTAATCCAATACCTTTTAAAACTGTTGTTTTCATCGATTCTGATAAATTTGTAAAAAAAATCCCAATCATCGAACCAAAAATAATAAACCATGCATTCACAATTGTCCCTGTTAAAACCATGACCTCACCCATTTTTCTCTCTTAATTTCATATATTAAAGTAAAAACATCATAACATGCCACTAAATTTTACTAAATCCTTTTTACAAATATCACTTCAGAAAAACACAAAAAAAAATAAGCCATGACACATGACTTATTTTATTTATTCCTCATTTTCAGGATTTAGTATTTCTAATATTCGATTTAAATCTTCTTTCGAGAAAAATTCAATTTCGATTTTACCTTTATTTTTATTTTGTTTAATTTTTACTGTTGTACCGAACCGTTCGCGTAAGTACGTTTCCTGTTCCATAAGAAAAACGTCTTTCTTTTCCTTTTTCTTCGTTTCACGTGGAACATTTTCATTGAATTGTTGAACTAATTGTTCCAACTGTCTTACATTAAGGTGCTCTTTAATTACCTTGTCAGCCAACGGTTTTATTTTTTTCTTATCCTTTAATCCAAGTAATGTTCTACCATGCCCCATTGATATTTTCCCATCGGAGATATATTGTTGTATTTCAGCTGGAAGCGTCAATAGCCGAACATGATTGGCAATATGCGGACGACTTTTTCCCAAACGTTTTGCTAACTCTTCTTGTGTAATATGTAATCGATCCATTAACATTTGATAAGCGGCTGCTTCTTCAATTGGTGTTAAATCTTCTCGTTGCAAGTTTTCTAAGACAGCCAGTTCCATCATTTGTTGGTCGTCCATTTTACGGATAACAACAGGTATCGTTCTCATATTAGCCGCTTTAGCAGCTCGAAACCTGCGTTCACCAACTACAATCTCATATCCTTTTAAACTTTTCCTTACAATTAGAGGCTGTAATATACCATGCTCGATTATCGACTGCTTTAATTCTTCTAATGCGGCATCATCAAATTGTTTTCGTGGTTGATATGGATTTGGACGTAACTCTGTAACATTTACTTCTTGAATTTTTTCATCTTCTTTTACTTCAATATCTGGAAAAAGTGCACTAATACCCTTACCTAACCCTCTAGCCATTATTTACCACTTCCTTCGCCAACTCAAGATATACTTCAGCCCCTCTTGAACGGGGATCATATATGATAATTGGTTTTCCATAACTTGGGGCTTCGCTTAGACGGATATTTCTTGGAATAATCGTATTAAATACTTTATCTTGGAAATACTTTTTTACTTCTTCGATAACTTGAATACCTAAGTTTGTTCTTGCATCTAACATGGTTAAAAGGACGCCTTCGATCGTCAATTCAGTATTTAAATGCTTTTGGACCAGGCGAACAGTATTAAGTAACTGGCTTAACCCCTCCAAAGCATAATATTCGCACTGTACTGGAATGATAACAGAATCAGCAGCTGTTAATGCATTAAGTGTTAATAAACCTAGGGAAGGAGGGCAATCAATGATAACAAAATCATATTGATCTCTTACTTGATCAATGGCATGTTTTAGTCGTATTTCTCGTGAGATGGTTGGTACAAGTTCTATCTCAGCACCAGCTAATTGAATTGTAGCTGGGATACAAAATAAGTTTTCAACTGCTGAAGATAATATGACATTTGTAGGATCTTCATCATCTATTAAAATATTATAAATACATTTTGAAACATCGGCTTTTTCTACGCCGATACCACTTGTTGCATTCCCTTGTGGATCTGTATCAACGAGTAATACTTTTTTTCCAATATAGGCTAGACAAGCAGCTAAATTAATTGATGAAGTTGTTTTCCCAACCCCACCTTTTTGATTTGCAATAGCGATAACTTTACTCACAATTTCACCTACCTTAACAGATAAAGCTTATTCTATTTTATCATGAAAATACGAAAAAAACTTTTTTCATGTTAAATAATATTTTAAACTTTAAATCGTTTTTGAAAAAAATTCTTAAGAACGTAATTATCCTGAAACAATTTAATAGGTAAGATAATTGGAGTAAGTTTAAATTCATTTAAAAAGAAAAAGACTGCTAGATTAACAGTCTTTCGTTATGATATAAATCTATGATTTCTTTTTCGGTATGCGGATGGTGATTTGATAATAATCATCTAATTCCTCTTCTGCCGCATCAGCGTTAATCCCACTTTCTTGTACCATTTCCAGAGATTTTCTGATTGTATTTACAGCAATACGTACATCTTTACTAAAGGAAATTCGTTTACGCTTTTTAGGTTTACTACTTGATAATAACCGTTCAACACGAGCTTCCGTTTGTTTCACATTTAAATGTTTCTCAATAATTTCATTTAATAATTTAACTTGTTTTTCAGCATCTTTTAAAGGAATTAACGCACGGGCATGTCTTTCCGTCACTTCCTTTGTTAAAAGTGCATCATGAACTTCCTTTGGTAATTTTAATAATCGTAATTTATTTGCAATAGTGGATTGACTTTTTCCGAGCCTTTGGGCTAAAGCTTCTTGTGTTAAACCGTGAATTTCTAATAATTGATTATAAGCCATTGCTTCTTCAATTGGTGATAATTCTTCCCGTTGTAAGTTCTCGATTAGTGCTACAGAAGCGGTTTCTTTATCATTAAAATCCTTCAGTATTGCAGGTATACTATCCCATCCTAGTTTTTTCACTGCCCTATATCTACGCTCACCTGCAATTATCTCATAATGATCATTTTCAATGGAACGAACAACGATCGGTTGAATCATACCGTGTGTATGAATTGTTTTCGCTAGTTCCTCTATTTTTTCCTCATCAAAGATGGTCCGTGGTTGAAAACGGTTAGGAATAATTTTCTCTAAGGGAAGTTTTCGAACCTTTTCTTTAATATCATCTACTTGTTGATCTTGCATTTCGTTATTACTGACAATACTTTCCCTTTCAGTAACTCCGAATAATCGTGAAAATGGATGCTTCATTGCTCTACACCACCCTTTAAAAAACTCCCTAGCTACTGTTCAGATAGGGTCAAAGAGACAATTAAAAATTGGGAAATAAATGATCAATATTCATAAAATAGCTTTCCTTAATTTTGATAATGGATACGGTCAACTCTCTTACATTACATATTTCGCTCTTTCCTATAAAGTTCCTGCTTCGTTAGGAAATAATTTTCTATGGATCAACAACATCCATTATTCATCTATTAGGCATACATAATTAAATAGAAAATTATTTATTACTTTAAGAATCGTGATAGTCTATTTAATCATATCATAAAGGCTTTTTAGTTGGAACGCCCGGTTTTCTAGGATATTTTTTTGGTGTGTTTTTTATTTTGTCAATTACAATTATTGTCCTTTCACTTTCTTCAATCGGAAGAGAAAAAGAATAGACATGGTTTAGTTGACCACCAAGAGTTGTAATTGCCTTTTTAGCTTGATTTAGTTCTTCTTGACCATTGGCACCTTTTAAAGCAATAAAAGCTCCGCCTACTTTTACTAAAGGTAAGCAGAATTCACTTAAAACAGACATTTTTGCCACCGCTCTAGCTGTAACAACATCAAAAGACTCTCGGTTTTCTATATTTTGGCCAAAAGTTTCTGCCCGATCGTGGTAAAAGTGAACATTGTCCAGTGATAAAGCAGATGCTAATTCATGTAAAAATTGAATTCGTTTGTTTAATGAGTCAACGATTGTTACTTGTAAATTAGGAAAAGCAATTTTAAGCGGGATACTAGGAAAACCAGCACCCGCTCCAACATCGCAGAGTTTAATGGTTTGATCCTCGGAAAAGGAATAGTAATTAGCAGCTGTTAATGAATCAAAAAAATGTTTTAAGTATACCTCATGTTTTTCAGTAATGGCAGTCAAATTAATTTTTCCATTCCACTCTACGAGCATCTTATAATATGTCTCAAACTGTTGTAACTGTTTATCGGTTAATTTAATATTGAATGCATTTAAGTGTTGCTGAAATTGTTCTATATTCATTTTATCCACTCTTTCTGAATGAACGTTTTTTAGCCTACTGTTTTTTCATTTGGGATACGAGCAATTTTCCCCTGTTCCAAATAAACTAATAATATTGAAATATCTGCAGGATTTACTCCCGGAATACGAGATGCTTGAGCTAACGTTAATGGGTGTACTTTCTTTAAATTGTCAACTGCTTCGTTTGCTAGCCCATGAATTGCATCATAATCTATATCATGCGGAATCTTTTTATCTTCCATCTTTTTCATACGCTCAACTTGTTGTAGCTCTTTATTAATATAACCTTCATATTTAATATGAATTTCCACTTGTTCTTCAACTTCACGTGATAATTCTTTGTCACTTGGTGCTAATTGTTTAATATGTTCGTATTTTATTTCTGGACGTTTTAATAGATCACTGGCTAAAATGCCGTCTTTTAATTCACTGCCACCAACACTTGCTATCAATTGTTGGGCTTGTTCATTTGGTTTAATTCGCGTATTTTTCAATCGTTTTAATTCTTGTTCGATGTTTTCTTTTTTCTCTAAATACTTTTGATAACGTTCTTCACTTATTAAACCAAGTTCATACCCAAGTTCAGTAAGCCTTAAATCCGCATTATCATGGCGCAATAATAAACGATATTCAGCACGGGATGTAAGTAATCGATACGGTTCTACCGTTCCCTTCGTCACTAAATCATCAATTAATACACCAATATAAGCTTCAGAACGTTGTAAAATTACTTCCCGATCTTTCCCTAAGGCTCGAAGGCAAGCATTAATACCCGCCATTAATCCTTGGGCTGCCGCTTCCTCATATCCGCTTGTTCCATTAATTTGACCTGCGGTATATAAATTTTTTATAGCCTTTGTTTCTAATGTTGGCCAAAGTTGTTCAGGTTTAATGGAATCATATTCAATCGCATACCCTGAACGCATCATTTTCGCATTTTCCAAACCTGGAACTGTTTTGAGCATTTCTAACTGTACTTCTTCTGGAAGACTCGTTGATAAACCTTGAACATATACTTCTTCTGTATTCCGTCCTTCTGGCTCTAAAAAGATTTGATGACGTGGTTTGTCATGGAAACGGACGATTTTATCTTCAATGGATGGACAATATCTTGGCCCTCTACCTTTAATCATTCCCGAAAACATTGGGCTACGATCCAAATTATTTTCAATAATTTGGTGTGTTTCCGCTGATGTATATGTTAACCAACAAGGTAATTGATTAGTAATAGCTTCTGTCGTTTCATATGAAAAAGTTTGCGGTTTTTCATCACCTGGTTGAATTTGTGTTTTTGAATAGTCAATGGTGTTGCTATTCACCCGTGGTGGCGTACCTGTTTTAAACCGGACAATATCAAATCCTAAGTTTTTTAGGTTATCGGATAATTTAATGGATGGTTGCTGATTATTAGGGCCACTGGAATATTTCATTTCGCCTATAATTATTTCGCCTCGTAAAAAAGTTCCAGTAGTTATAATGACTGTTTTTCCACGGAAAATCGCCCCTGTTTTTGTAATAACTCCTTTGCAAACACCATCTTCTACAATTAATTCTTCTACCATTCCTTGAATTAAATCAAGATTTTCCTGGTTTTCCAATGTTTTCTTCATTTCTTTTTGATATTCGAATTTATCAGCTTGTGCCCGAAGAGCCCGAACTGCTGGACCTTTCCGAGTATTTAGCATACGCATTTGAATCGCCGTTTTATCAATAATTTTTCCCATCACGCCACCTAAAGCATCAATTTCACGAACAACAATTCCTTTGGCCGGTCCACCAATGGATGGATTACAATACATGAATGCAATTGTATCTAGACTAATTGTAATGATTGCTGTTTTCGCTCCCATTTTTGCAGAAGCAAGAGCAGCTTCACAACCCGCATGGCCCGCTCCTACAACAACGACATCATAGTTTCCTGCTTCATAAGTTTGCATATATTCGACCTCCTATTCCAATTATTACCTCCAAATAAATGGATGCCATAAGCGGTTATTTATTTTCCTAAGCAAAATTGTGAGAATAACTGATTAATTAATTCATCATGAACACTCTCACCGATAATTTCACCAAGTAGTTCCCATGCTTTTGTCATATCAATTTGCACAAGATCTACAGGCATATCATTTTCTAATGCAGATAAGGCATCATTTATTGATTGGAGTGCTTGATTTAGTAAAGCTACATGGCGAGCATTAGATATATACGTAAAATCATCATTCTCGATTTCACCTGTCATATACATATTCGAAATGGTTTCTTCCAACTCATCAATCCCTTTTTCTTCTCTAACAGAAAGATGAATTATTTTTCGATTTCCTGCTAGTTTCTTTACTTCATCTAGATCAATTCGTTTTTCTAAGTCTGTTTTATTAATAACAATAATGGCATCCATTCCATGAATGGTATCAAATAGTCTTCTATCCTCATCTGTTAATGGGTCATTATAATTTAATAATAATAAGATTAAATCAGCTTCTTGTAATACTTTTCTCGAACGTTCGACACCTATTCGTTCGACAATATCTTCGGTTTCACGAATACCAGCTGTGTCAACAAGTTTCAGTGGTACCCCACGTACATTTACATATTCCTCGATGACATCACGGGTTGTACCAGGAATATCTGTAACGATTGCTTTGTTTTCCTGGACAAAGGTATTTAACAAGGAGGATTTTCCAACATTTGGACGACCAATAATGACTGTCTTAAGACCTTCACGAAGGATCTTACCTTGTTGAGCTGTACGTAATAATTTTTCAATTTCTTTCTGTACATACAACGCTTTTTGTTTAAACATGTTATTTGTCATTTCTTCAACATCATCATATTCCGGATAATCAATATTCACTTCGACTTGGGCCAACACTTCTAAAATTTCTTGTCTTAACCTTTTTATCAACCTCGATAAACGTCCATCAAGTTGTTCCAATGCCACATCAGCAGCCCTATCTGTTTTCGCACGTATTAAATCCATAACCGCTTCTGCTTGAGACAAATCAATACGTCCATTTAAAAATGCCCGTTTTGTAAACTCCCCAGGTTCCGCCAAACGGGCACCATTGGTAATCACTAATTGTAATACTCGGTTTACCGAAAGGATACCCCCATGACAATTAATTTCGACGACATCTTCCCTTGTAAATGTTTTTGGTGCCTTCATCACTGAGACCATAACTTCTTCAATCGTTTCTTTCGTTTTCGGGTCAACTATATGGCCATAATGAATCGTATGTGAATTCACTTCTGAAAGTTTCTTTCCCGAAGGACTTTTAAAAACTTTATCAATAATATTGAATGCATCAGGACCAGATAATCTTACTATACCAATTGCTCCCTCACCTAATGGAGTAGATATTGCAGCAATTGTATCAATATCTAACATTTCTTTTCACCCTATTCATTTCTTTCTATTTATTTTAAACGATTATTATATTTTTTAAGCTTATTTTCTTGAACTAGAATATCATACAACTATTTGAAACAAAAGATTTGCATAACTTCCATTTTAACTTATCAACATGTGGATAACAAATAAAAATATTTCTTCGGTCTTTCCAAAACTTATCCACAATTTGATGAAACCGAAAAACTTTTCATTGCTTTATGTTTTTTGTTCGTATTAGATAATTATAAACATAAAAAAAGACTGCCTTTTTAAAGAGGAATAATCCTTTATCGTTCAGACAGTCTTTCAAAAATCAATCTATTTTTTCCTACACTACTTTGGTTGTATTACTAAGCGTCTATTCGGTTCTGTTCCAATAGAAAAAGTCTTTACCTTTTCGTTTTCAGCTAATGCAGAATGAATAATTTTCCTTTCAAAAGAAGGCATAGGCTCTAATTTAATTTCTCTCTGTTCACGTATTGCCTTGCTTGCTAAGCGATTCGCCAATTGGGTTAAACTTTCCTCGCGTCGTTTTCGATAATTTTCTATGTCTAATACTAAAATCATAAACTTATCTGTATATCGATTTAACACTAGTTGTGTAAGGCTTTGCAAAGCATTTAAAGTTTGTCCCCTTTTTCCAATTAATAGACCAGTTTTTTCGCTATTCAAATTGAAACGGACATTGTTTCCTTCTATTGTTGATTCAATTTCTATGGGTATATCCATATTAGCACATACCGTTTTTAAAAACGCTTTCGCTTCTTCTATTGGATCAATATTTACTTTAACTTTTACAATGGCTGGTCGTGAACCAAAAATACCTAATATCCCTTTTTTACCTTCGTCAACAATTGAAATCGAAGCCTGGTTCTTAGTAATATGAAGTTCTTTTAATGCTGATTCAATTGCTTCATTAACTGTTTGACCTGTCGCCGTTATTTCCTTCACTTTTTCCTTCCTCCCGCACGTCCTGCCTTCGCTTTTTTTGTCCCAGGTTTCGTCTCAGATTTTATCGTAGCGATTTCAGGGGTTTTAATAAAGTAACTTTGAACGATCGAGAAGATATTTCCAATAATCCAATATAAAGGTAATGCAGCTGGCAAAATCCATGCAAAAATGATAATCATAATTGGCATTAGCCATAACATCATAGCCATTTGCGGGTTACTTTGTTGATCTCGCATCATCACTTTTTGTTGAACAAAAGTCAATATACCAGCTAAAATCGGTAAAATAAAATATGGATCTCTTTCCGATAATTCAAACCATAAGAAACTTTTACCTTGAAGTTCTTCTGTACGCATAATGGCGTGATAAAATCCTAATAGAATTGGAAGCTGTATTAATAACGGTAAGCAGCCTGCCATAGGATTAATATCATACTTTTCTAAAAGTTGAATTTGTGCTTGTTGGAATTTTTGTTGTGTAACAGCATCTTTTGAACTATACTTTTTCTTTAATTCTTCTAATTCTGGTTGAATCGCTTGCATTGCCTTTGTACTTTTCATTTGTTTCATCATTAAAGGTAAAAGTATTAGGCGGATAATAATTGTAATTACAATAATCGATAATCCATAACCCCAAGTTCCACCGAAAAACTCACCGATACGAATCATTAACCAAGATAATGGGTAAACAACAAATTGATTCCAAAAGCCCGTACTCTCAGATGTAATAGGTTGATTGATTTCCGTACAACCAGATAATAATGTAATGATGAGGACTAGACTTACTAAAACAATTAATTTCTTTTTCACTAACGTATATCCCCCTACCTTCAAAATACTTCCATCTCTATCACTTTAACTACCTTTAGATATTCACAATTATATACTATTTTAACCTAAACTTATGTAAATAGAAAATACTAAATATTTCGTGGTAAGACTTTTGCGATTTTCATTACATGGATTAAACTCTTCTTCACTTGGAAAAAATCCATTTCCGCTACTGGCTTTCTAGCTATGATAATGTAGTCATACTGATCATTAATATCTTCCTTTAATTCAGTGAATACCTGACGAATATAACGTTTAACTCGATTACGAATCACTGCATTCCCAATTTTTTTACTTACTGATAAACCGATGCGAAAATGATCGATATCTTGATTCTTATATTTATAAATAATAAATTGCCGATTTGCGAAGGATTTTCCGTTCTTATAAATCTGCTGAAATTCTTTATTTGCTTTTATTCGATATTCTTTTTTCATAATAACACCTACAACAATCATAATTTATGAACAATAAAAAATAAGAAACCTAAGTGTAAGGTTTCAATTAATTTTATTACTCATTATTATAATAAATAAACACTGCGCTATTGTAAAAAAAGACCACTGATCTTCAGTGGCCTAAGCTGATAGTACTTTTCTTCCTTTACGACGACGACGAGCTAATACTTTACGTCCGTTCTTTGTACTCATTCGTTGACGGAATCCATGAACTTTGCTTCTTTTTCTTTTATTTGGTTGATATGTTCTTTTCATATTTATGACACCTCCCTATATATGAGGACAATTCAATTCAAGACAGTCCTAATTATTATAAAAACATTCGCTTTTCATGTCAACCCTCTGCAAATCCTGCAAAATTTTACCTTATAAGATATTAATTTTTTTACATTTAATCTTCAATGCCATTCTTTGTATTACTATTTCCGAATTATTCAATTTGTACCTGTATAATATTGTGAGTGACTTATTCGACTTTATAACCGATTAACAACAACATATCGACAATTTTTTCACAAGTTCGCAACTTGTGGATAAAGACATATTCACAACAGTTGAACTTTGTGGATAGTTTTTATAAAGCATTGCGAAACAAAGAAAATTTTGATATGATGGTATGTGTTTTAATTGGGGATAACCTAAATAACAACTATGATTATCCACAGAATGTTGATAAATTGTGGATATCATTTTTTAATAACGTGGAAAAATTTGTCCACAATAGGTGTGTGATGTGGATAATCTTTTTTTATCCTTATTTATATAATTATCCACAAATTGATCGACACGTTCTGAGGTAAGATCTGACCTGATTGCTGATGAAGACGCGGGGAATTTTTCATAAAAATATGCCAACATAAATTAGAAAAAGAAAGAAAGATGTATATCTTTTTCTTCTTTAATTAAAGGTCAAGGAGGTAGCAGTCGTTGGGAAATATCGATGACCTTTGGGAACAGACATTAAAAATAATCGAACAAAAAATCAGTAAACCTAGTTTTGAAACATGGCTAAAATCTACAAAAGCTATATCATTAAAAGGCACAACTTTAATCGTCGAAGCTCCAAATGAGTTTGCACGGGAATGGTTAGATGGAAACTATAAAGACATTCTTACAGAAATTTTATATGACTTAGTTGGCGAAAATATGACATTGCGTTTTGTGATTCCGAATACGAATTTAGAAGAAGAACCAGTAACCCCTTCTACCGCTACAAAAAAACAGACAAAACAAGAAACGTCAACAGATTCACCGAACTCAATGTTAATTCCAAAATATACTTTTGAAACTTTTGTTATTGGTTCTGGTAACCGTTTTGCTCATGCTGCCTCTCTTGCAGTTGCAGAAGCTCCGGCAAAAGCCTATAACCCTTTGTTTATCTATGGTGGCGTAGGATTAGGAAAAACTCACTTAATGCATGCCATTGGTCATTATGTATTAGAACATAATCCAGATGCAAAAGTTGTCTATTTATCGTCTGAAAAGTTTACGAATGAATTTATTAATTCTATTCGCGATAATCGACCAGAAGATTTTCGGAATAAATATCGTAATGTTGATATTTTATTAATCGACGATATTCAATTTTTAGCTGGTAAGGAATCAACACAAGAAGAGTTTTTCCATACATTTAATGCGCTACACGAGGAAAATAAACAAATTGTCATCTCAAGTGACCGCCCACCAAAGGAAATACCGACCTTAGAAGATCGCTTGCGTTCCCGATTCGAGTGGGGACTCATAACTGATATTACCCCGCCTGATTTAGAAACAAGGATTGCCATACTAAGAAAAAAGGCGAAGGCAGAAGGGCTAGATATTCCAAATGAAGTCATGCTTTATATTGCAAATCAAATCGATACAAATATTCGTGAACTAGAAGGTGCACTTATTCGTGTAGTTGCTTATTCATCTTTAGAAAATAAAGATATTAATGCCGATTTAGCTGCTGAGGCATTAAAGAGTATCATCCCTTCTTCTAAACCGAAAACTATTACCATTAAGGATATTCAAAGAGAAGTTGGGGAAGAATATGGCATAAAAATGGAGGACTTTGTATCTAAAAAAAGGACAAAAACCATTGCCTTTCCTAGACAAATTGCAATGTATTTATCACGAGAATTAACAGATAGTTCCCTTCCAAAAATAGGTGAAGAATTTGGAGGGCGAGATCATACGACTGTTATTCACGCCCATGATAAAATATCTAAAATGCTTGATGAAGATCCTCAATTAAAAAAACAAATAGAAGAAATAAAAAATCGCTTAAAAGTTTAATATGCTATTCATTTTTACTACGTTATTCTATTAGCTATTCAATTTTTCATATTGTGAATCGTGTTAATAATTTTCTTTATATACTCACAGTCTGTCCACATGTGGATAGACTTTATTTTGCTAATATAAATAGACTTGTCCACATATTCACATTGCGTATTACTATTATTACTTTATTTTTATATATTTAATATATATTGGGGGAACAAAAATGAAGTTTTTTATACAAAAAGACCGCTTAATTGATGCAGTTTCAGACGTATTAAAAGCAGTCGCTTCAAGAACTACAATACCGATATTAGTAGGCATTAAATTAGATGCAACAAGTGAAGGAGTATACTTAACCGGTAGTGACTCTGATATTTCAATTAAATCTTTTATTCCCAAAGAAGAGGAAGATACTGAAATTGTAGAAATTGTTGAAACAGGTTCGATTGTTCTTCATGCTCGCTTTTTCAGTGAGGTTGTTAGAAAATTACCTGAATCAATTGTTGAAGTTTCTGTAGAAGATCAATTTAAAACGGTAATTCGTTCAGGAAATGCAGAATTTATTATTCACGGTTTAGACGCAGAGGAGTATCCTCGTTTACCCCAAATTAATCAAGAAAATAGTTTTACTATGCCAACAGACTTATTAAAAAATGTTATTAAACAAACTGTTTTTGCTGTTTCTACATCAGAAACGAGACCAATTTTAACTGGTGTTCATTGGACCTTTGAAAACAATGAATTAATTGCAGTTGCAACTGATAGTCATCGTCTAGCCTTAAAAAAAGCAACTTTACAAACAAATTTAGAACAAAATCAATCTTTTAGTATCGTTATTCCAGGGAAAAGTTTAAACGAATTAACAAAAGTTCTTGATGACACACAGGAACCTGTTGAAATTATTGTTACTGATAATCAAATTCTATTTAAGGCTAAAAACCTATTGTTCTACTCCCGGTTGCTTGAAGGAAAGTACCCAGACACATCGAAATTAATTCCAACTGATAGCAAAACAACTACGAAACTAAATTCGAAGGAATTCTTAGAAGCAGTTGATCGTGCTTCACTTCTTGCAAGAGAAGGGAAAAATAATGTCATTAAGTTTGCTATATTAGAAAATGATATTATTGAAATCTCATCCTATACACCTGAAATAGGGAAAGTTGTAGAAAAAGTAAAGAGTATAGCAATTGATGGGGAAGATATAAAGATTTCCTTTAGTGCTAAATATATGATGGATGCACTTCGAGCTATTGATTCAACTGATATTACGATTTACTTTACAGGTTCAATGCGTCCATTTATTTTAAAATCTGATACAGACGATACGATTTTACAGTTAATATTACCTGTTCGTACCTTTTAGTTTTCCACATGTGGATAGTCATGATGAAATGGATTATCCACATGTGAAATAACAACCACCACGATTTTTCTCCCCTTCCTCAAAGATAAAATGATCTCACCTACCTATTAATTCATATAAGTAGCACTTTCCTCTTTTTCTTTTGTTTAGTAAAATTATATTAGAGAAGAAAGGAACGGTATAAGAATGCAACAGATAAAAATTGATACGGAATACATTACACTAGGTCAATTGTTAAAAATGACGGATATTATCCAGTCTGGTGGTATGGCTAAATGGTTTTTAGCAGAACATGATGTAATCGTAAATGGTGAAATAGAAACGAGACGGGGAAGAAAGTTACGTATAAACGATACCATTGAAATAGAAGGATTCGGAACGTATAAAATTATTCGTTAATCGTTAAAGGATGTAAAACATGTATATAAAAAAGCTAAAAATAAAGCATTTTAGAAACTATAATGAATTATCTATTTCCTTTGATAATAAAGTAAATGTCATTATCGGTGAGAATGCACAAGGAAAAACGAATATGATGGAAGCAGTGTATGTGCTTGCCATGGCTAAATCTCACCGCACATCAAATGATAAAGAACTAATCCATTGGGATAAAGAGTATGCTAAAATAGAAGGATGGATTGAAAAAAAGAATAATCCATTACCACTTGAACTAGTTATAACAAAAAAAGGAAAAAAGGCAAAAATTAACCATTTAGAACAATCAAAACTAAGTCAGTATATAGGGAATATGAATGTGGTCATGTTTGCTCCTGAAGACCTTAACATAGTGAAAGGGAGTCCTAGCGTTCGAAGAAGATTTATTGACATGGAAATTGGTCAGGTTTCCCCTGTCTATCTCCATAATGTCAGTTTATATAATAAAGTTTTACATCAGCGTAACCAATATTTAAAAATTTTACAAAAGAAAAATCAGACGGATTTAAATTTGCTAGATATATATACTGAACAATTAATTGATTTAGCTTCAAAAATTGTATCAAAACGGTTTGAATTTTTAAAATTACTTCAAGAATGGGCAACGTCTATTCATTCTAGTATTTCTAGGGGGAGAGAAAAACTAGAAATACGTTATAAATCATCGGTTGAGGTATCAGATGAAGATGAATTGTCGAAAATGATTAATGTATATCAAGAAAAATATGAACGTATAAGAGAAAGAGAAATAGAGCGGGGTGTTACCCTATTCGGACCTCATCGTGATGATTTATTATTTTTTGTTAATAATCGTGATGTCCAAGCATTCGGTTCTCAAGGACAACAAAGAACCACAGCTCTATCTGTCAAATTGGCGGAAATTGAGTTAATAAAAAGTGAAATAGGTGAATACCCAATCTTACTATTGGATGATGTTTTATCCGAATTAGATGATCACAGGCAATCTCATTTGCTTAGCACCATCCAAGGTAAAGTACAAACCTTTGTAACCACAACGAGTATTGACGGTATCGATCACGATACATTAAAACAGGCCAATATATATTACGTGAATAAAGGATTTTTAACAAACCCGTCTGAATCAAATTAACGAAATTGATACATTAAAGAAAGTTGGGTGAATACGTTGGCGTTAGATGAAATAAAAAAGCAAGAAGAAACTTCTTATGATGCAAATCAAATACAAGTATTGGAAGGGCTAGAGGCAGTTAGAAAACGCCCAGGTATGTATATCGGATCAACAAATGTAAAGGGTCTTCATCATCTCGTGTGGGAAATTGTCGATAATAGTATTGATGAGGCTTTAGCTGGTTATTGTACAGAAATACAAGTCACTATTGAAGAAGATAACAGTATCACAGTAAAAGATAACGGCCGTGGGATCCCTGTCGATATTCAAGAAAAAGTTGGGCGTCCAGCGGTCGAAGTTATTCATACAGTTTTACATGCAGGCGGTAAATTTGGTGGTGGCGGTTATAAAGTTTCAGGTGGACTTCACGGTGTGGGTGCCTCAGTGGTAAACGCCCTTTCATCAGAAATGGAAGTCTATGTTCATCGGGACGGAAAAATATATTACCAAAAATACGCCCAAGGAAAAGTAATGACTGATTTACAAGTTATTGGTGAAACAGATACCACTGGAACGTCAACACACTTTAAACCAGATAAGGAAATATTTACTGAAACTGTTGAATTTGATTACGACACATTAAAGAAAAGAATACGCGAACTTGCTTTTTTGAATAAAGGATTAAAAATTATTCTAAAGGATAAACGTGAGCAATCACCAAGAATTGAAGAATTCCATTATGAAGGTGGTATAAAATCTTACGTTTCTATTTTAAATGAAAATAAACAAATATTATTCGATGAGCCAATATATATTGAAGGGGAAAAAGATGGTATATCCATTGAAATAGCAATGCAGTATAACGATGGATTCAATAGTTTAATCTATTCATTTGCAAACAACATTCATACGTACGAAGGGGGTACGCATGAATCTGGTTTTAAATCCGCTTTAACTCGTGTTATTAATGATTACGCTCGTAAAAATAATCTTTTAAAAGAAAAAGATGATAATTTAATGGGGGAAGATGTTCGAGAAGGATTAGTTGCAATTATTTCCATCAAACATCCTGACCCACAATTTGAAGGACAAACAAAAACGAAATTAGGGAATTCTGAAGCCCGGACGATTACGGACTCCCTTTTTTCATCAGAATTTGAGAGGTTTTTATTAGAAAATCCTTCAATTGCAAGAAAAATTGTAGACAAGGGAATTGTTGCTGCGCGCGCCCGTGTGGCCGCAAAAAAAGCTAGAGAGGTAACAAGAAGGAAAAATGTATTGGAGATTTCTAACCTCCCTGGTAAATTAGCGGATTGTTCTTCAAACGATGCCTCAATTAGCGAACTTTATATCGTTGAGGGTGACTCTGCGGGTGGTTCTGCAAAACAAGGTCGGGATCGTCATTTCCAAGCGATTTTACCGTTACGTGGAAAAATTTTAAATGTAGAAAAAGCAAGATTGGATCGTATTTTATCAAACAATGAAGTTCGTTCCATGATTACTGCCATCGGGACAGGTATTGGAGAAGAATTTGATATTTCCAAAGCAAGATATCATAAAATTGTAATTATGACTGATGCCGATGTTGATGGTGCCCATATTCGGACATTATTGTTGACCTTCTTTTATCGTTTTATGAGACAAATTATTGAAGCGGGTTATGTCTATATTGCTCAACCACCTTTATATAAGGTTCAACAAGGAAAGAAGATTTATTATGCATATAATGATGAAGAGCTAGAAAAGCTATTAAATTCATTACCTGTTACACCTAAGCCTAGTCTTCAGCGTTATAAAGGTTTAGGAGAAATGAATCCTGAACAATTATGGGAAACAACCATGGATCCGAAGACACGTAATTTATTACAAGTTCATTTAGATGATGCAATTGAAGCGGATCGTACGTTTGAGATGCTAATGGGTGAAGAAGTAGAGCCGAGACGGAAATTCATTGAGGAAAATGCAGTTTATGTAAGAAACTTAGATATTTAATATAGTGAATGTTGAAGTGAAGATTGATTCCTTTTATAGGAAAAGGAGGTTCGCTAATTAATGGCTGAAACACCTAGTTCAAATATAAGTGAAATAAATATTACGGAAGAAATGAGGACATCATTTTTAGACTATGCTATGAGTGTAATCGTCTCCCGTGCCCTTCCAGATGTTCGTGATGGATTAAAACCCGTACAAAGACGGGTTTTATATTCCATGAATGATTTAGGGATTTCTGCTGATAAACCACATAAAAAAAGCGCTCGTATTGTTGGTGATGTTATCGGTAAGTATCACCCACATGGTGACTCAGCGGTATATGAAACAATGGTTCGGTTAGCTCAAGATTTTAACTTAAGATATCCATTAGTTGATGGACATGGTAACTTCGGTTCCATTGATGGTGATGGTGCAGCCGCAATGCGTTATACCGAGGCAAGAATGTCTAAGATTGCCATGGAAATGATTCGGGACATTAATAAAGATACTATTGATTTTCAAGATAACTATGATGGACAAGAGAAAGAACCTGTTGTCCTTCCATCAAGATTTCCAAACTTATTAGTTAATGGTACAACAGGAATTGCAGTTGGAATGGCCACAAATATGGCTCCACATCAGTTAGGTGAAGTCATTGACGGCATAATTGCGCTAAGTCATAATCCGGATATTTCAGTTGAGGAACTTATGCAATATATACCAGGTCCTGATTTCCCAACAGGCGGTTTAATACTTGGGCGTAGTGGTATAAGAAAAGCATATATGACAGGAAAAGGTTCAATTACGGTTCGATCCAAAGTTGAAATTGAAGAAATAGGAAACAGTAAGCATGCCATTATTGTAAAAGAAATTCCATATATGGTTAATAAAGCCAGATTAATTGAAAAAATTGCTGAGCTTGCAAGGGAAAAACGAATAGAAGGAATTACAGCATTACGGGACGAATCAGATCGTTTCGGAATCCGCATTGTGATGGAGTTAAGAAAAGATGTAAACCCACATGTCATTTTAAACAACTTATACAAACATACATCACTGCAAACAAACTTCAGTATAAATAATTTAGCACTTGTTGATGGACAACCTAAAGTATTGAATTTAAAAGGTTTGCTTTATTATTATTTAGACCATCAAAAAGAAGTAATTCGTCGAAGAACTTCATATGAATTAAGGAAAGCAGAAGCAAGAGCTCATATTTTGGAAGGATTACGGATTGCCCTTGATCATATTGATGCTATTATTAATTTAATCCGTAGCTCTCGCACAACTGAAATTGCGAAAGAAGGATTAATGACTGAATTTAAGCTTACTGAAAAACAAGCACAAGCAATATTAGATATGCGTTTACAACGCTTAACTGGTTTAGAAAGGGAAAAAATTGAAGAAGAATATGTAGCACTCACAAAATTAATTGCAGATTTAAAAGCGATTTTAGCGGATGAAGAACGAATTCTAGAAATTATTCGTGGAGAATTATTAGATATTAAAGAAAAATTTAATGACGAACGTCGAACAGAAATTACTGCTGCAGTAGAGGAAATTGATGATGAAGATTTAATTCCTGAGGAAAATGTTGTCATTACATTAACTAAAAATGGCTATATTAAACGTCAGCCTTCATCTACTTATCGTGCTCAAAGACGAGGCGGTCGAGGTATCCAAGGGATGGGCATGAATGAAGATGATTTTGTAGAACATATTATTACAACTTCGACCCATAACACACTTTTATTTTTTACAAATAAAGGGAAAGTATACAAATTAAAAGGATACCGTATACCAGAGTTTTCTCGAACAGCTAAAGGTCTTCCTGTTATTAATTTACTTGAGATTGAAAAAGATGAATGGATTAATGCAATCATTCCAGTTGAAGGTTTAGATGACACATCATATTTATTTTTCACAACAAGACAAGGTCTTGCAAAGCGTAGTTTACTTTCATCTTATGCCAATATTCGGAGCAGTGGTTTGATTGCTATTCATTTACGTGAAAATGATGAACTTATCTCAGTTAAATTAACCGATGGTACAAAAGATATTGCCATTGGAACGAAAAAGGGTATGTTAATCCGATTTAACGAAACTGAAGTTCGTTCAATGGGAAGAACAGCAACTGGTGTTAAAGGTATAACATTAGATGAAGATGATGAAGTTGTTGATATGGAAATATTAGAAGAAGATCAAGACGTGCTGGTAGTAACGAAAAAGGGTTACGGTAAACGGACAAGCGCCGAAGAATACCGTGTCGTTCATCGTGGTGGAAAGGGCGTTCGTACATGTAATGTCCAGGAAAAAAACGGAGAACTTGTAGCTATGAAATCAGTCAACGGCGATGAAGATATTATGATAGTTACAGATAGTGGCGTCATTATACGGATGGATGTTGCTGGCATTTCAAGAACTGGACGTAATACATTAGGAGTAAAATTAATTCGATTAGATGAGGATCACTTTGTTTCTGCAGTAGCAAAAGTAGAAAAGGAAGAGAACGAAGTAGATAATGATGAGATGCACGAGCAGACATTAGATAAGTTTGAAACAAATTCATCTGTAGATGAAGAATAAAGTCTTTTAATCAGGCTAGTCCATTGTTTAAAATGGATTAGCCTGATTTTTGTTCATCTATGGAATCTTTTTAGTGAATGCCATAAAATAGAGAAAAAGGCAAAAGGGATGGAGACAGTTGAAAGTAAAATTATCAGAAGTAAAAGAGGGTTACATCTTGCTTGAGGATATTTTCGGCTTAACAAAGCATCCGATAGTACCTAAAAATACCGTTTTAACAAAGGAAACAATAGAAGTTTTAAAGGCCTTTTTAGTTAAAGAAGTGAATGTTTCTAATGAGAAAATAGAGAGGAAAAATAATATTGTAGAGAGCGTTAATAGACTTAGACAAAGTAGTAGAAATGTATTACAAAAAAATCCAAATGAGGATTCAGTTACACAAAATCAGACTTCTGTTTTCGAACAAAAATATCTAGAATCAGTAGAAATGTTTAAAAAGCAGTTTGTTAGTTGGCAATCTGGTAGTTTAGTGGATATTAATCATATTCGTAACATCATGATCCCATTGTTTAATGAATTAATAGAAAATCCTGTCAACTTATTGTTTTTACAACACTATGTGAATACTCCACAAGACTATCTATATCATCATGCTATAGCAGTTGGGGTAATATCTGGTTATCTAGCGAAACGTCTACAAATGTCACAAGGTGACTGTTACCAAATAACTCTAGCAGGCTGTTTAAGTGATTGTGGAATGGCAAAGTTAAATCCTGCCATACTTCAAAAAAGTAAAATTGCTAGTGAGGATATTAAAGAAATTAAAATGCATCCATCATATAGTTATAAAATGATAAAAGATATCTCATCTTTAACGAAGGATGCTAAGATTGCTATTTTACAGCATCATGAAAGATTAGATGGAAGTGGTTATCCATTTAAAGAAAAAGGTGCGAAAATACATCATTATGCAAAAATAATTGCAATTGCTGACGTATATCATGCTATGGTCTGTAAAAGGGTTTATAAAGATAAAGTATCGCCTTTTCGAGCATTAGAAATTCTTTTAAGGGAACACTTTGGTCAATTCAGCATTGCTATATTAGAGACACTTATCAATGTTATAGCACCTTTAACGATTAATGCGCATGTGGAATTATCGACAACTGATATAGGAAAAATACTTTACATTGATCCAAATTATCCGACAAGACCTGTTATCGAATTGGAAGGGTGTAAAAAAGTTATTTCATTAATGGACGAAAAGGATATATATATTCGAGATATACTTAGAAGCTAAACCCAATGGATACATACAAATACCGTTAAGTTAAATGGAATTTGACTATAAGATTCCCCTTGAAATATTTTTCAAAAAAAGTGTTGACACATTTTCTTTTGCGTGATATATTAAAGAAGTCGTTTTTGATGACCTAAATCAAACCTTGACATAAGTAAAGATAAATTGTATAATTGAAAGGTCGCTTTTATATTAAAGCTTTGAACCTTGAAAACTGAACAAGACAAAGCGTTTTTAAACCATTTTGAGCAAATCAAACCCTTTTTTGGAGAGTTTGATCCTGGCT
>CADBNU010000069.1 GCA_902796085.1 Heyndrickxia coagulans | reverse complement strand
GTATAGAATCTTAATAAGTCACCATTAACCGTTTTATCAGATAACATTAGCTTATATTCCACTTCATCTTTTAATTCTTTTGCTATTTTTAACTTTTCTTCATCTTCAATTGGTAATCCAGTTTCTGTATCAAAGTATTTTCCTTCAACTGCAAAAATTTCTGGGCTTACATAATCACCATTACGGAACACAGTAACTTGATTATGGTCTTTAGATAGTAAATCTTGACCAAAATGTACAAATGGTTTTGAATCAACACCTAATAAATGTAAAAGCGTTGGCAATAAATCAATCTGTCCACCATATGTGTGATTCACGCCACCTTCCATATCTGCACCTGGAATGTGAATTAATAAAGGAACGCGTTGTAAGCCTGCACTTTCAAAACTTCCAACCTCTTTACCAATAATTTCTGACATCGCACGATTATGATTTTGTGATATTCCGTAGTGATCTCCATATAAAATAAAGATCGTATTATCATATAGCCCGGCTTCTTTTAGATCGTTGAATAATTGTTCAAGTGCTTCATCAGCATAACGTGCAGTTTGAAAATAATTATCTACAGTACGATCACCCGTGTCTGCTTTTCCAATTGTAGCTAATTCTTCATCTAGTTCAAATGGATAATGGTGTGTAACTGGTATTAATTTTGTGTAAAAAGGTTGTTGTAAAGATTTTAAATGGTCGACGGATTGCTTATAAAACGGCTTATCCATTAAACCATATTCTGCCAAGTCTTCATCAGATTCTACATCATAATAAGTTAAATCAAAGAAATGGTCAAAACCGAACGATTTATATATTTCATTACGGTTCCAGAAACTTCCACCGTTACCATGTAAAACTGCTGAAGTGTATCCATGATCTTTTAAAATAGCTGGAGCTGCATGATACGTATTACGTCCTTTTGTAATAAAAGCAGCACCTTGTGGTAAACCGAATAATGAATTTTCGATTATAAATTCAGAATCCGCTGTTTTACCTTGAGCAGTTTGATGGAAGAAATTATCAAAATAGATAGTGTCTTCATCTTTAGCCAAAGAATTTAAAAATGGCATTACTTCTTCCCCATTTAAATGATAGTCCATTAAAAATGTTTGAATGGATTCTAAGTGAAGATAGACGACATTTCTTCCTTCTGCAATTCCAAAATATTCTTCATTCGGTGCAGCATAATTGGATTGTGTATAGTTAATAATTTCTGTTACATCACTGCTATCCGCAAGTACTCGTTGTGAAGCCGCTTTTGTACTTTCTACAGCATCATAAATTGTAAAATTATACATTCCTAAATATTTCACAATATAGTTTCGATCAAAGCCTCGTGTTAACAATTCAGGTCGATCAGATTCTGCAAGACCTAAGTTTAAACACATCATTCCTAAAGATAATGTTAAAATCGCAATTGCCTTTTTACGAGGTTGAACCGTTTTATCTACCTTAATGACTTTAAAAACTAATAAAGCAATTAAAACGATCCAATCAACAAAGAATAAAACATCTGTAACTTGGAATAATGAAGCAACACTTCCACCTAAATCACCAAAGTTTTGTGTTTGGAAAATTGTCGGAAGTGTAATGAAATCATTAAAGAAACGGTAATACATCACATTTGCATATAACCAGATCGACATGAATGTATAAATAATCATTAACCATATATATTTTCTCCGACCTTTTGCGAAAAAGGATAGTCCTAGAAATAATAAGGCCGAACCTAACGGGTTAATAAATAATAAAAAATGTTGGAAAGTTCCTTCAACACCGAGATTAAACACCGTCAATTGCGTTACATATGTTTTTAACCATAAAATAATGACTGATAAAAAGTAAAACCCAATAAATTTGTTTAGAAAACCAATATCTTTATTTAGTGAGTTTAACATTGGTGCACCTCTTTCTGCTTCAATTAATATTATTCCACATAAATTCAATGTTTTACGCAGAAATTAATATTTCACCTATTAAATTAATATTCTATAAAAACTATATTAACATAGGTTTACATAGATAATAAATTACAAATTTGAAAGTCAATTGAATTGCCATCGTACAAGTATATTACTATACTTTTTTTTTATATTTTGTCAAGTTTATCTAGGTAAAGTATGAATCAATCACTAATAAATTAATAGTTTAATACCTTTAAGATAAGGAAGTTACGAATTTATATAAGCAAAGGACTGTCCAAATAGAATTTTAATATCCGTTTTTATTATTTGGTACAGAATAGTCCAATTTTGATCGGTCAACAGGAGTGAATTCTGGAGGTGTGTAAAACCTTAATAAATCACCATTAACTAATTGATCGGAAAGTTGAAGTGTAAATTCTGTCTTCTCCTTTAATTCAATTGCCTCTTCATAAAGGACATGATCTTCGGTTATTTTATTCCCTGTATTAATATCGTAAAAATTATCATTTACAGAATAAATTTTTGGACTTACAAAATCTCCATTTCTAAATGGTACAAGTTCAAGGTGTTGTTCTGATAACAAATCTGTACCAAAATGAACAAACTCTTTTGTATCAATTCCAAGTAGATGAAGTAAAGTTGGTAATAAATCAATTTGGCCACCGTATGTGGAATTAATTTCACCTTCTATGCCAGGTACATATATAAATAAAGGAACTCTTTGTAAACCAGCACTTTCTACCGGTCCTATTTCTTGATCTAGTAAATCTGATAACTCGTCATAATATTTTTCACTCAGTGCATGGTGATCACCATACATAATAATAACTGTGTTTTCTAACAGGTTCATTTCATCTAAATATTGAAAAAACTGTTCTAATGCTTCATCGGCATAGCGAGCTGTTTGAAAATAACCATCGACAACATTGTTACCGGTATTCGGCTTTTCAATCGATGCCAATTTTTCATTCAACGGAAATGGATAATGATTAGTTATGGTAATAAATTTAGCGTAAAAAGGTTGAGGTAAAGAGCTTAAAAATGGTTCTGATTGCTCGAAAAATGGTTTATCCATTAAGCCGTATTCAGCACGATCATCATCTGCTATTTCGAAGTATTTAGCATCAAAGAAATAATCGTAGCCAAAAGATTTGTATATTTCGTTTCGGTTCCAGAAACTTCCTCCATTTCCGTGAAATACTGCTGAAGTATAGCCATAATCTTTTAAAATGGCTGGTGCAGCATGGTACGTATTTCTCCCTCTTGTAATAAAGGCAGAACCCTGTGGTAGTCCATAAAACGAATTTTCAATCATATATTCGGCATCAGAAGTTTTTCCTTGGGCTGTTTGATGGAAAAAGTTTTCAAAATATATCGTGTTCGGATCCTTTTTCATCCGATTCAAAAATGGCGTTACTTCTTCTCCATTCAATTCAAAATCAATAAGAAATTCTTGGATGGATTCTAAGTGAATATATATGACATTTTTTCCTTCTGCTACGCCAAAATACCTTGGGTTGGGCTCAGCATGTATCGATTTTGAATAGTTTACAATCTCAACTGCATCATTGCTATCTGCAAAAGCCCTTTGTGCATTTGCTTTCGTTGTTTGATACGCATCGTAAATTTGATAATTATACATTCCTAAATATTTCACAATATAATTTCTGTCAAAACCTCGTGTTAATAATTGAGGTCGATCGGATTCCGCTAAGCCCAAATTCAAACAAAATATTCCTAACCCGAAAGATAATATAGCGATTGCTTGACTTCTTTTAATGGGGGTTTGATCTAATTTAAACTTTTTCAAAATGAGTAAAAGAATAATGAACAATATATCAAAAAAGTAAAAAATATCACTCGGTTCTAATAAGGCCTGTACACTACCACCTAGATTACCAAAGTTATTTGTATTAGATAAATTTGGCAATGTTAAAAAATCGTCAAAATAACGATAATAGACGACATTGGCATATAAAAGCGTTGTCATCAAAGTATAGATTATGATGATAAATATATATTTTTTACGACCTTTCATTAAAAATGCAAACCCCAAAAATAGTAAGGCAGATCCTAGTGGGTTTATAAATAATAAGAAATGTTGGAAAACCCCTTCTACCCCTAAATCAAACTGGGTAATTTGGATAAAATATGTTTTCATCCAGAGCAAAAACACAGTAAATAAATAAAAGGTTAAAAAATTTCGATTCAATTTTTGCCTTACTACACTTTGTAGGTTCATACAGGTTCCATCCTTTAAATATAAATAATTTATATTTCCGAATAAATAAATTACACAGGATCGATCCGATATTAATTTGTTATATTGTAAACGATTTATTTCGTTTATGTAAACATTTTTCTGCCAACAATTATGATACAATTGTCTGAAAAAAGTCAAGTTTTAATTTTTTAAAAATTCAAAGACATGTCTCTTCTATATTTATAGACGTACATCCCTGTAAAATGTTTCACTAAAATAAATATTTTCAGATTAGTGTTCATATGATTCGCTGAAAATGACCTGTTGTAAATATAATCTTAAAAAACTTTCTACACTTGCCAATATTTCATCCTATTAGTAAGAAACGGATATAAATATTTAAATGCAGTAATAATGTACTTACCATTAAAACCCAAATCGATCAAATATACCTAATAATTCTAATGAAGATCTGTCTAGTTGTTAAAAATTTACTAATTCTTATATGTGAAAGCTTTTACAAAACATAGGATAGTTCGAATGGATTATGTAAGAACAAAGTCATGTGGTTATCCCTTTCATGTTTTGTAATGCTGATTGAAGTTATACCTAGAGAGGAAAAATCTAAAAAAGTGGAAAAATTATAAAAACTTACTCATAGATTAGTTATTCATTGCGAGTTGTTCATATACATCCTTTAACGTAGTACATCCTATTAATTTTAGTTTTTGAATATAAATCTGCCATAACTTGGCCAGTGTGATTGCGTCCCCTAATGCATGATGGCGATTTTGAACTTGTATATCACAAATAGCACAATAATCATCTAGACTGACAATACTTTTATCTGGATTAGCAATATTAAACACAAGTGATGTATCAATAATTCGATGGGAATACATTTTTTTAAAAGTTTTCCAATTTGCATGCTGTAGAAATTTTTTTTCGTGGTTCGCATGATGAGCAACCAGTGGGGCGTTTTGAACAAATTGATAAAACTGGATTAATACGTCCGCTATTGGTGGGGCAGACAGCAATTCAGATTCGTCTATTCCGGTTAATTGTTTAATCTCATCAGGCAGTCTTCTTTCATTATATACTAATGAATAAAAAGTTTTATTAGTATCCATTTGTCCATTTATAATTTTTATAGCTCCAATTGAGAGAATTGAATCACCTTTTTCTGGATAAAATCCTGTAGTTTCAAAATCAAAGATGACAACATTTAATTTATTTAAAGGTACATCTAAACATTTATCTACTTCCATTTCTTTTTCTAGATTCCTTAACAAAGCAAGGTGGTTCCAATCGGCCTTACCCAAAAAAGGTATATAAATACTGGAGGAGATTTTTCCTCGAAATTGATTAAAAAAATGATACAAAGGATTATTTTTCATTACTCACGACCTCTTGCACTCTCAATTTTGTATACTTTTGAAGTACTTTTAAATCTTTAAATATCTGTTTAAGCTTCTTTTTCTCTAATTTAGTAAGGCTTTTAATATTGAGATAATGTGTATCTTCATAATGTGTTATTTCCTTTTTAGAAATTCTCATTTGCATTAATTTTTTGAAGTTGTCAATATGTGTTTCCATCATCACTTTATACTGATCATATAAACCAAGAGCTTCCATTCGAGATAGCGTGGAAGTCGCTTCGATTTTTTCAATGATAGCTAATAAACGAATTGCGTTAACATAAGGAAATAAAGCAGTTAATTTTATATTAATACATCCACTATAGGGACCAGTTGTGATAGGTAAAAATTGGTTAACAATTCCTATAGCGTCTATTTTAAATTTTGTATTCTCTAGTAATCTTTCTAAAATAGATGGTTGTTGTTCAATCATCTGATAGACAAGTTTTTTTAAAGTTGCTAGCTGCTTTTTATCACCAACTACAACTCTTGCATCCATAAAAATTAATATATATCTTAAAGATTGCCAAGAGTTCTCTTGGATCCAATGGTTAATTTGAGCTTCCCATTCTTTTTCAGATCGACACCATATTGGGTTTGAGCTCATTACATTCCCATCACAAATCGGAAAACCAATGTATTCCAATGCTTGCATAAGTTTCTTACCAAATGTTAAAAAATACGTAATTTGAGTTGTCCCCTGTTCTTTATAAATGATTCCATGATCTTGATCACTAACTACTGCTTGTTCACACCTTCCTGCACTTCCCATAACAAACCAAGAAAATTCGCAAGGTGGTGGGCCATATTGTTTTATCATATCTTTCAATGTTATTGCGAATACGGATTTTAAGATCATTTCGTGAAACGATTGTAACTTATCAATACTTTCTAAATAACAAGTATAATTCTTGTCATACCACCTTTTTATCGATTGATAAGATGTAAATGTTTCTCGCATAATAACACACCCTTAACTAGGAATGTAGAATATAAAATCAATTGGCCCATCGCTAGATCAAAACTAATGTTTAATAGATTATAGATTGTAGAAAATGATCGAAAACAAATTCTGTATCAAGTGGACCAGGATGTCCTTCTGGATGAAATTGTACTGTAATTATTGGTTTTCTTTTATGGCGTAAGCCTTCAATTGTCCCATCATTCACGTTAATAAACGCGATTTCAAATTCTGATTCATTTATTGAAAAATCTTCTACTACATATCCGTGATTTTGAGAAGTAATATATACTTTATCTGTTTCCAAATCTTTTACTGGATGATTTCCACCTCGATGACCAAATAAAAGTTTTTTAGTTTTTAATCCGTATGCTAATGCAATTAATTGATGACCAAGACAAATTCCTAATGTTGGGTAAACCTCTGTTATTTGTCTAATTTTTTCAAATTGGTCACGAGCAGTCATTGGATTACCTGGCCCATTACTAATTACTACTCCATCTGGTTTTAATTCATGTATTTTTTCTATTGGATAAAAATATGGTACTACTGTTACTTTACATTTTTTTACATCTAATAAATAGTCCAATATAGACTTTTTATAACCAAAGTCAAGTAATAGGATATGTGGACCTTTTTTTTCATAAGTAGTAACTGATTTTGTTGTTACTTTATTTAATAGATTAACGTTTTTTTGAAAATATAATGGAGTTGTTAAACGATCAGAGATTATCCCCTGAACAGTCCCTTTTTCTCTAATGCTTCTTACTAATTGTCTAGTATCAACATCAATTAAACAAGGCAAATTAAATTTTTCAATCATACTTAATAGGGAATTAGTCTTATCTAATGGATTGGATTCCATTTCTAATTCTTTTACAACTATTGCATTGGCATGAACTTGCAGACTCTCACTAAACTTTTCATCAATTCCATAATTCCCCACTAAAGGATAAGTGAATACAACAATTTGACCTGCATATGAAGGATCAGTCATTATTTCTTGGTATCCTGTCATACTTGTGTTAAACACGACTTCTCCAAAAACGGGTACATTTTTATTTCCTATTATCTTTCCTTTAAAGATTTCTCCAGTTTCCAGAATTAAATATCCTGGTTTCATAATTATCCCACCTATATTTTAAGAATAAAAATTTTTCAGAAAAAATGTAACCATTTTCCTGCTGGATAATGGTTACACGATTGAAGATTGGCATAGGGGATTTAATATAATCTACCACTTAACCAAATTCCGAACTTTGTCAAAACATTAAAATATTTTTATATAAACCAGTCTAGTGTCAGCGTATTATATCGCTGATTTAGAATTTTTTTCACCTAACGCTTCTGGATATCCATAGGATCCATGTTCAGTTAAATCTAATCCGATCACCTCTTCTTCTTCCGATACACGAAGTCCTTTTAAAACCATTTTAATAATAAGTAATAAAATGTAAGATACAACAAAGGCATAGGCTGCTGAAACAACTACCCCCATTGCTTGAACTCCAAGCTGTGTGAAGCCACCACCATAAAAGAGTCCGGCTTGACCTACTGTTGCTAATTTTGGTGTAGCAAAAAAACCTGTAGATAAAGTACCCCAAACACCTGCAACACCATGTACAGATAAAGCATAGATTGGATCGTCAATTTTATATTTATCAAAAAATCTAGCACTATAAAAAACTGTAATTCCTGCAATAAATCCAATCAAAACTGCTGCCCATGTTTCAACAAAGGCACAAGAAGCTGTAATAGCAACAAGACCAGCCAATGTTCCATTTAAAATAGTCGGTACATCAGATTTGCCTAAAACAAACCATGATATAAGTAATGCACCAATTGAACCTGAAGCTGCTGCTAGTGTAGTATTTATTGCTACAAAAGCGAAAAATGCATCATCTACTACTAGCGTACTACCTGCATTAAATCCAAACCATCCTACAAATAGAATAAAGACACCTAGCGCTGTATAAACTTGATTGTGGCCACTTAAATTATTACTAGTACCATTGGCATTATATTTTCCAATTCTTGGTTTTAATAATATAGTAGCTGCTAGGGCTGCCATTGCACCTGTTAAATGGACAACTGTAGATCCCGCAAAATCTTGTTTGCCATGCTCAGCTAACCAACCGTCTCCCCAAATCCAATGAGCAATTACTGGATATACAAATATAGAAAATAATACGGCAAATATTAAATAAACGGAAAGTTTTGCTCGTTCAGCAAATCCGCCAGAAGCAACGGCTAAAGAAATCCCTGCAAAGGCTAATTGAAATAAAAAGAATGCTGTAGATGAATAATCGCTGTTTTCTGCTTCCTCTCCTGAGAAGAAGAAATCTGATAATCCTACAAAGAAATTGCTATTTTCTCCGAAGATAAAACCATAACCAACAGCCCAAAATGTAAGTGCAACAATACCGAAAGAAAACACGGTTTTTCCAGCAATATGCCCTGCATTTTTCATCCTTGTCGAACCGGTTTCTAATAGAATGAAGCCTGCTTGCATGAAAATGACTAAAAATGCACCTAGAATAATCCAAATACTGTTTAAGTAAAATACTTCCTCCATCTTTTTCCTCCTCTTTCTATTTAATGTTTATTGTGACAGAGGATCATCCTCTGGTTCACACCTAGTGGTCTAAAATATTAATATTAAATTGTTCAAGCCATGTATTGATTTGGGAAATATGTGCCAAAAGTTGTGGGCCTGTCATCAACTGACCAAACCACGGTTTTTTAAAAGAAGCACCATTTGAATCGATCAGTTCTTGTATTTTTTGTTTTGATATTAGTTCTAAAATTGGTGAGGATTTTTTTTCGAGTATGTTTTTTAACTTTTTCTTCACAAGTTCTATATAAAGTGGATGATGGGTTTTTGGATAGGGGCTTTTTTTTCGATATAAAACATCATTCGGAAGGATTCCTTCTAATGACTTTCGTAATAAGCCTTTCTCGCGCCCATTCAGCATTTTCCAATTCCAAGGAATATTCCAAGCATATTCAACAATTCGATGATCGGCAAATGGAACACGAACTTCCAAGCTTGCTCCCATACTCATGCGATCCTTTCGTTCTAATAAGGTTGGCATAAACCAAATCATATTTAAATAAAACATTTCGCGACGACGTGACTCAGATACAGTTTCTCCTTCTAGTTTTGGAACTTCAGCAATTGTTTCGTTGTATCTTTCTAAGACATATTCGTTTAGTTTCAATTTCTCTTGCCAATGCGCTCGTAATAAATCCTGTCTGTTTTTAGCAGATGTCATCCAAGGAAAACCATTGGCATTCAATAGATCGTCGCGATAAAACCACGGATAGCCGCCAAAGATCTCATCTGCACATTCACCCGATAAGCTAACTGTAAAATTTTCTTTTATTTGCTCACAAAACCATAATAGTGAAGCATCGACATCTGCCATTCCAGGTAAATCTCTAACGAATACAGCCTTATCCAAGTAATCGACTAATATCTCATGATTAATCACAAGTGCATGATGATTCGTTTTCAAGTATTCCTCCATTTTGGAAATCCAAGGAGTATCTTCCTCAGGTTGAAATAAACTGGATTTAAAATACTGTTGATTTTGTTCATAATCAATTGAATACGTATGGAGTGGTCCTCTGCCCTCTTTTTTAAAATAAGCTGATGTAATCGCACTAATGGCACTGGAATCTACTCCTCCAGATAAAAAGGTACAAACAGGTACATCAGCAACCAATTGACGTTCGATGGCATCCTTTACAAGGTTCGAAACTTGTTTAATGGTATCGTTTAAGCTATGTTGATGTTGATGACTTTCCACTTGCCAATAACGCCATTTCTTAAAACCATTACGATTAAATATAGCTGCATATGCGGGTCGAATTTCATTTATTCCACGAAAAATACCGTGACCCGGCGTCCGAGAAGGACCTAAGCCGAATAGTTCCTGAAGTCCTTCCCTCTCTATTTCCGCCTTTCTTTGTGGATGTGCTAATATTGCCTTAATTTCTGAGGCAAAAATAAGTGATCCATTGTTTTCACTATAAAAAAGTGGCTTAACACCCAGGCGATCCCGTGCCATAAACAATTCTTCCTTCTCTTCATCCCAAATTGCAAAGGCAAAAATTCCATTTAAATACTTTACACATTCCTCTTTCCATTCCAGATATGTGGTTAATAACACTTCTGTATCTGAATAGGAATTAAAGGAATATCCTCTTTTTAATAGTTCTTTACGCAAGTCTTCCGTATTATAAAGTTCACCATTATATATAATGTGATATTTTTTTCCATTTTTTACTTTTACCATTGGCTGCAAACCGCCTTTAGGGTCAACTACGACAAGTCGGGCATGACCAAGGAGAATGTTATGTGAGCCCCAAACCTTTAATGCATCAGGACCTCGTTTAGACAAGCTTGCTGTCATTTTTTTCATTACAGGTACATATTGGGTTAAATCCATATTCCAATCTACCCATCCGGTAATTCCACACACAGAACAACACCTCTTTTTGTTATATTCTTAGTTTGCAATTCATACTAATACTGTGTTAAATATTGCTCTCGTTCCCATGGATGTACTTGAGTTCTGAACAAATCCCATTCGATTTCCTTCGCTTCGACAAACCGTTCAAACAAATGACGACCTAATGCTTTTGTCATAACTTCATCAGATTTAAGTAATTCTATAGCATCAGCAAGAGTAGCTGGTAAGTCGATAATTCCGAGTTCCTCGCGTTGTTTTTTAGACAAAGCATATATATTTTGGTCAACCGGTTGTGGAGCTGTTAGTTTATTTTTTATTCCATCTAATCCAGCAGCAAGTAAAACGGCCATTGCAAGATACGGATTAGCTGAAGGATCAACACTTCGAACCTCAATTCGTGTACTCATACCACGTGATGCAGGAATACGAATTAATGGGCTACGGTTTCTTGCTGACCAAGCTACATAACACGGTGCTTCATATCCAGGAACTAATCTTTTATATGAGTTTACCGTTGGGTTTGTAATGGCAGTGAAATTTGGTGCATGTTTTAATACTCCTGCCATGAAACTGAACGCTGTGTCACTTAATTCTAGTAGTCCATTTTTATCATAGAAGGCATTTTCATTATTTTTAAATAAGCTTAAGTTGCTATGCATACCTGAACCATTAATACCAAGTAATGGTTTCGGCATAAATGTTGCTAATAATCCGTGTTTTCTTGCAATTGTTTTCACAACTAATTTAAAAGTTTGAATGTCATCACAAGCTTTTAAGGCATTTTGATATTTAAAGTCAATCTCGTGTTGACCAGGGGCAACTTCATGGTGAGAAGCCTCGATTTCAAAGCCCATTGCTTCTAATTCAAGTACGATATCACGTCTGCAGTTTTCTCCTAAATCTGTAGGTGCTAAATCGAAATAGCCACCATTATCATTAAGTTCAAGGGTTGGTTCCCCATATTCATCAAGTTTAAAGAGGAAAAATTCTGGTTCCGGTCCAACATTGAAACTTGTAAAACCTAGATCTTCCATTTCTTTTAATACTCGTTTTAAATTATTTCTCGGATCTCCTTCAAAAGGTGTTCCGTCCGGGTTATAAATATCACAAATAAGTCGTGCAACCTTACCTCTTTCCGAATCCCAAGGGAATATAACAAAGGTGTTCAAGTCGGGGTATAAATACATATCTGATTCTTCAATTCTTACAAACCCTTCAATAGATGATCCATCAAACATCATTTTATTGTTTAATGCCTTAGGTAGCTGACTTACAGGTATTTCAACATTTTTAACCGTTCCAAATAAGTCGGTGAACTGTAACCGAATATAACGTACGTTTTCTTCTTTTACCTTTTCCATGATTTGTTCTTTTTTCACCATACTCAACTCCCCAATTTTTTTAATTTATTTTTGCTATACTTTAATTCACCATGACAAATATAATCCGCTTCACCTTTTTTCCAAACATGGCCCTTTTCATCCCACCGAATAGTTAAATCACCAACTGGTAGATGAACGATAATAGGTTCATATTTTTCAAGATATTGATTCATTGTAGCTGCGACAACAGCAGCACAAGCACCTGTACCACAAGCCATTGTCATTCCTGATCCTCTTTCCCACACTCGATAATCCAGTTCTTTTGGTCCCTTCACCTGAACGATTCCGACGTTTATACGTTCTGGAAAAAGACTGGAGTTTTCAATGATGGGACCAAGCTTTTCTAATGGAAATGCATTCACATCATCAACAAAAATAATTGCATGGGGGTTTCCCATTGAGACACAAGTTAAATAATACACATTTCCATCAAATGTATAAGGTTCGTTAATCGTAATACTGAAGGGATCACCTTTCATTGGAATCATAGATTTTAATAGTTTTGGTTCACCCATATCAACCGTAATGGACTGGACTGACTGTCTTTGTTCGAAGCCTTCTTCAATTTCTACGTTTACAACACCTCCTCTAGTTTCAATGCTGAAACGCGGACTCTTCGCATACATGTGATCGTATAAATACTTAGCAACACAACGTAAACCATTTCCACAGTTTTTTGCTTCAGAACCATCTTCATTGAAAATTCTCATTTTAAAATCAGCGATGTTTGAAGAACAAATTAGAATAATACCGTCAGAACCAATGCCAAAGTTAACATCTGAAACATATCTAGATAAATCAGGATACTCATGTTCTTCCAAGATATTTTCTGGTTCATCCAGCTGGTTAAAAACGACATAGTTATTACCTAACCCATGCATTTTAGTAAAAAACATTTCTTTCCCCCTTAAAAGATAAATTTAGTAGTAGTAAGCCTTGCTTTAATCTCTTCAAAAACTTTTTTCTCCTCCTCCACACTATTAGCTTCAAAAGTAACAGATAAGCGAATATAACTCCCTACATCATCCCAAGGTACGGTTGAGATTAAATGTTCGTTGATTAAATATTGGCTAAATTGTTCCGCTGATTTGAATTCTGGTCCATTTTCTACCGATTTTGGTATTCTGACATATAAGTAAAATGAGCCTTTTGGTTTTTTGACACAAAACCCTAAATCTTTTAGTACTTTAGTTAAATACTCATGTCTTCTTGAATATTTTTCTGCAGTTTGCTTTGTTATCTCGGGTAGAGATAAAGCATAAGCAGCAGCTTTTTGAATAGGTATAAATTGACCTGAATCGAAGTTATCTTTAACAAAAGCAATTGCCGAAACAAGTTTTGCATTACCTGCTACAAATCCAATTCGCCAACCTGTCATGTTGAAAGCTTTAGATAAAGAATGTAACTCGATTCCAACATCCTTAGCACCGGATACGGAGAGAAAACTAAGTGGTTCTTCACCATCAAAGACTAGACCTGCATAAGCAGCATCATGGATGACTATAAGTTCATGTTTTTTCGCGAAAGTAACCACATCTTTAAAAAATTGTCGATTTGCAACAGCCCCAGTTGGATTATTTGGATAGTTTAAATAAAGTAGTTTTGCTTTTTTTAAAACCTCATCAGATAATGTTTCTAACTTTGGTAAAAAAGAGTTTTCTTCTAGTAACGGTAAATGAACAACCTTACCTCCTAAATACTCAGTATGTGTACCTAGAACTGGATAATTAGGAGAAGGCATAATTGTTATATCACCTGGATTAATGAATGCAGTTGGAATCATCGCTAGAGCTGATTTTGTACCTATAACATGATTAATTTCAGTTAAAGGATCTAGGTTATCTACTCCAAATACTTTTTTCATATATGTTGCAGCTGCAATTTTAAAATCATCTATTCCATTATCCGCATAAAAACGATTTTCCGATAAATTCGCCTCTTCTGCTAAAATTTTGATAACTCTATCGTCTGCCTTAGCATCCGGTTCACCGACACCTAGGTCAATTAATTGTTTTTCCGGATGTCTCTTAGTTGCTTCTCTTTTTGCTCTTTTAATTTTCTCAAATTTATAAATTTCATTTGTTAGACCAAATTGTTTTCCGCCAATTCGATCTGCAAATATGTTTTGGATGTAGTCTGTCTTAAACATTCTTGATACCCCATTCTGTACATTCATTTATTCATGATATATTCATGACATTCGATTGCGGCCTCTTTTCCTTCTTGAATTGCCCAAACAATTAAACTTGCACCTTTGCGGGCATCGCCAGCAACAAATATTCCTTCTTCATCTGTATGGTATTTGCCATCTTTGACCCTAATAGTCGAATTTTCATTGACTGTAATTTTACTATTTTTAAAGATATCTGTTTCAGGTCCTACAAAACCAACTGCAAGTAAAATCAATTGAGCTGGCCATATTTTTTCTGTTTTTGGAATCGTTTCTCGAATTTTTTGACCATTATTTTTAATAACGGTTTTTACTTTTGTACTTTTAACTCCGATAACATTGCCATTTTTATCACTGATAAATTCTAATGCTGTTGTAGCAAATGATCTTGGGTCATGACCAAAAACACTTGCGGCTTCCTCCTGACCTGAATCTAATTTATAAATTTTAGGATATTGGGGCCAAGGATTGTCATCATGTCGATTAATTGGACGTTTTGGATAAATATCAAATTGAACAAGACTTTTACATTTTTGTCGAATTGCTGTTGATATACAATCAGTTGCAGTATCTCCTCCACCAATAACGACCACATCTTTACCTTCAGCAGAAATATAGTTGCCATCTAAAAAATTTGAATCTAGTAAACTTTTGGTTGTGGAATGTAAATAATCCATTGCAAAATAAATGCCCTTATTATTTCTACCTGGTATTTGTAAATCACGAGGCCGAGTGGAACCGATGCAAAGGACAACTGCATCATATTCCGAACGTAATTGATTAAGTGTAATCTGTCTTCCAATTTCTACATTTGTAAGAAACTGAATTCCTTCTTTTTCTAATAAACTAATTCTTCGATCAACAACATTTTGGTCAATTTTCATTTTAGGAATTCCATATGTTAATAATCCGCCAACTCTATCATCTCGTTCGTACACTGTTATCGTGTGTCCATACTGATTTAATATAGAAGCACATGAAAGTCCGGCCGGGCCTGAGCCAATTATGGCAACTTTTTTTCCAGTTCGGTTTTTTGGAATTTGTGGTTTGACCCAACCTTCTTCAAAAGCTTTATCAATGATTGCACGCTCAATGTTTTTAATTGTGACAGATTCATTGGCTAATGATGCAATACAACCGGCTTCACAAGGTGCTGGACAAGCACGACCTGTAAACTCTGGAAATGGATTTGTTTTACTTAACAGCTTATATGCTTCCTTCCATTTTCCCTTATAAACAAGGTCATTCCATTCCGGTATTAAGTTATAAACTGGACAACCAGTCGTCATGCCTGCTAATTTACTGCCGTTATGACAAAAGGGAACGGCACAATTCATACAACGAGAAGCCTGTTGCCGAAGTATTCTTTCAGAAGGAAGTTGGTCGATTTCTTGCCAATCTTTAATTCTGTCTAACGGATTCCGATAATGAACAGATTTCCTTTTAAAATCAATAAATCCAGTAGCACTTCCCATCTACTAACCTCCAATCTCTACATTTATGCTTTTACGTTTTGAGTCAGCTAGAATTCTCTTATATTCTTTTGGTATCACTCTTATAAAACGTGACACATAGGAGTCCCAATTTTGTAAGTATTTCTTAGCTACTGTACTATAGGTATAGTAATAATGTTTTTCTATTTGACTTTTTACAAAATCAATTTCCTCTTCATCTTCTAAAGATTCAATATTTACAAATTCTGTATTGCAGATAATAAAGAATTTTTCAATATTATCGACTGGAATATAGGCAATACCACCTGACATTCCTGCAGCAAAGTTTTGCCCAACTTCACCTAATATGACGACACTTCCTCCTGTCATATACTCACAACCATGATCACCAATTCCTTCAACAACAACATGTGCTCCACTATTTCTTACACAAAACCGCTCCCCAACAATGCCACGAATATACGCTTCACCACTTGTTGCTCCATAAAACAATGCATTTCCTGCTATTATATTTTGTTCGGCTTTAAATTTAGATTTATTAGAAGGATAGATCGCCATTTTTCCACCAGATAACCCTTTACCAACATAATCATTAGCCTCACCTTCTAATGTTAAGGTCACCCCAGTTGGTAAAAACGCTCCGAAGCTTTGACCTGCAGAACCAATAAAGTGAAAATGAAGCGTGTCTTTTTGTAATCCATCGGATCCAAACTGTCTAGAAATTTCACTTCCCAATAAAGTACCAACCGACCGATGTATATTTTGAATAGGAAATATTGATTGAATTGGTTCCCTATTCTTCAAATAATCCTTATAAATCGGAAGTAATAATTGATAATCTAATGTGTGATTGATTTCATGATCAGATTGTACTTTTTGATGTCTTTCAAAAGGCATGTACTCTAAAATTGGTGATAAATCTAGTTTTTGAGCCTTCCAATTATTAGATTGAGCTTGTTTTAACATGTCCGTTCTTCCTACCATTTCGTCAATCGTTCTAAATCCTAACTGGGACATATATTCACGAATTTCTTTAGCAATAAAATGCATTAAATGAATAATTTGATCTGCAGTACCAACCATATTTTTTCGCAACAACGGATTTTGTGTTGCAATACCAACTGGACATGTATCTAAATGACAAACTCGCATCATCACACAGCCGAGAGCAACCAATGGTAAGGTTGAAAATCCAAACTCTTCTGCACCAAGTAAAGCAGCAATTACAACATCACGACCCGTCATCATCTTACCGTCAGTTTCAAGTGTCACTTGATTCCTTAATCCATTCAAAATTAAGGTCTGATGTGTTTCAATTAAACCCAATTCCCAAGGCATACCTGCATGTTTTATACTTGACTTTACTGCTGCACCAGTGCCACCATCATACCCACTAATTAAAATCACATCAGCATTTGCTTTTGCAACACCGGCAGCAATTGTACCAACGCCTGATTCTGAAACAAGTTTCACATTAATCCTTGCTTTCGAGTTAGCATTTTTTAAATCAAATATTAGTTGTGCTAAGTCTTCAATAGAATAAATATCATGGTGAGGGGGTGGTGATATTAATTCAATTCCTGGTAACGTTCCTCTTGTTTTAGCAACTTCTGGAGTTACTTTATGACCTGCCAATTGTCCTCCTTCACCTGGTTTTGCTCCCTGAGCCATTTTTATTTGAATTTCATCACAATTAACAAGGTAATGGCTTGTTACACCAAATCTTCCCGATGCCACTTGTTTGATTCTGCTACATTTTGAATCTCCATTTTCATCTGGTATAAAACGTGCAGGGTCTTCTCCACCTTCTCCACTATTACTTTTTCCACCGATACGATTCATGGCGATAGCCAATGCCTCATGTGCTTCTTTACTAATTGAACCAAAGGACATCGCTCCTGTTTTAAAACGTCTCAAAATTGATTCAACTGGCTCCACTTCTTCAATCGGTATTGGTTTTCTTTCAAAATGAAATGTCAGTTGACCGCGTACTGAGGTTTTTTGGCTAATTTCTTCATTAATTAATTGGGCGTATTCTTTGTACACTTTATAATTCCCAGTACGTACTGCTTGTTGTAATAATAAAATGGTTTTTGGTTGGAATAAATGTTGCTCTCCACCTGCACGCCATTGAAAATCAGACCCTGTCTCTAGTTCGACATTTAGTTGTTGAAATGCACTCTCATGACGCAAGCGAACTTCTTTTCCAATATCTTCGATAGTTAAACCACTTAATTTTGAAGGGGTTTTTGGAAAATATTGATCAATAACACTATGATTAATTCCAATTGCTTCGAATATTTGGGCACCAATGTAGCTTTGTACAGTAGAGATCCCCATTTTAGACATAACTTTTAATAAACCCTTCGTCATTGCTTTCACAAAATTCCGACTTGCTTCATCAATGGAAACTTGGTATTCATCTTCTTCTAATAAAATTGGTAACGATTCATAAATAAGGTAAGGATAAACTGCATTAGCTCCATAACCAAGTAATGTTGCAAAATGATGAACTTCCCTTGGTTCACCAGATTCGACTATTAAACTAACTTTATTTCGTTTACCCGTTCGAATTAAATGATGGTGGACAGCAGAAATAACTAATAAAGAAGGAATAGCTGCAAAGTTTTTACTAACTTCCCGGTCACTAAGAATTAGAATATTGCTACCTTTATCAATTTCACCATCGACTTTTTGAAACAGTTGATGTAAAGATTGTTCAAGGCTACCGTTAACTGGAAATAAAGTTGAAATTCTTTCCGTTTTCCATTCTTTCGTTTGCAAACCTTCAATTTTATTCATTTCTAATTCCGACAAAACCGGTGATTTTAGTTGTATTTTTTTTGTAGTTGTTTTATCAGGTTGTAGTAGATTTCCACCCTTACCTAATAATACTTCTAGTGATGTAATAGCTTCCTCTCTAATCGCATCAATTGGAGGATTTGTAACTTGAGCAAACTTTTGTTTGAAATAATTAAATAAAAGTTGTGGTTTGTTAGATATGATGGCTAATGGAGCATCGTAACCCATTGAGCCCGTCGGTTCATACCCTTCTAAGACGCAAGGCTTTAAAACTTTTTCCCATTCTTCATTTGTATAGCCATAAATTTTCTGTTTTTGAAGAATGGCTTCTTTGGAAAAACTTTTTGAATTGCTTATATGATTAGGTAATTTTTCTATAGGAATAAAAATTTCATCAACAAGTCTTTGATATGGCCGTTTCGAAATGATATTTTGTTTTAGTTCCTTATCTAAATATAAGCATCCTTTTTCTAAATCGACTAAAAGCATTTGTCCAGGTCGAAGTCTGTTTTTGTACAATATTTTTTCTTCTGGAATATTGATGACACCAACTTCTGATGCAACACAAATAAAGTCATCTTCAGTGATAATAACCCGTGCTGGACGTAAACCGTTTCGATCAAGACAAGCTCCAATTTGTATTCCATCTGTAAACGCCATTGCCGCCGGCCCGTCCCAAGGTTCCATTAATCCACTATGATATTGATAAAACGCCTTTTTTTGTTCTTCTATTAATTCTTGCTTTTCCCATGGTTCTGGAATCATCATCATCATCGCGTGTGGTAATGACCAACCAGATAATACGAGAAATTCTAATGCGTTATCGAACATTGCTGAGTCACTACCGTTTTCATCGATAATCGGCACTAATTGTTGAATATCCTCAATTTCATTCGTTTGAAAGGAAGCTTCTCTAGCTCTCATCCAATTGACATTACCTGTAATTGTATTTATTTCGCCATTATGAATGATAAACCGGTTCGGTTGAGCTCTTTGCCAACTAGGAAATGTATTCGTACTAAATCGGTTATGGACCATCGCCATAGCGGACTCATATAATTCATTACTAAGATCTAAATAAAATTTTCCGAGCTGTTCTGGTAATAAAAGACCTTTATAAATGATTGTTCGAGCTGAAAAACTAACAATGTAAAAAAGATCATGTCTTGAAAGTTCTTTTTTCAATGTATTTTCTATTTTTCTACGAAGTTTATATAATTTTCTTTCGAATTTAATATCTTTTGGTTGCTCGAATGGAGATTTAATAAATACTTGACATATAACAGGCTGGGTTTCTTTGGCCTTTTGACTCAAAATTGTATCATTGATGGGCACATGTCTAATCCCGATTAAATCTAAATTTTCTTCTACAATTGTATGGTTAATGATTTCCTCACATCGTTTTCTTGAACTTTTATTTTGTGGAAGGAAAAACATTCCTACTCCATACATTCCCTGTTCTGGTAAAATTACTCCTTGCTTTTTCCATTCATTTTGAAATAATTTGTGAGGAATTTGTGTTAAAATCCCTGCTCCATCTCCTATTGCTCGTTGCCCATCACGACCACCGCGATGATTCAACCGTTCAAGGGCAAAGATCGCTTGTGAAATAATGGTATGGTTTTGACGACCATTTATATTGGCTAACATAGCTATACCACAAGCATCATGTTCGTATTGTGGGTCGTACATTCCTTGTTTATTAAGCATCCACGAGTGCTGCATTTAATTCCTCCCTCTTTATTTGTTTTTCTAAACTTATGTTATTATTTTTACTGTTCAATTTCTTTAGCTTTTTTGACATAAAATTTGCACTTTTTTACCAACCTTGGAAAAATGAATCGATCTTTTTTCTATAAAAAAACTGCTATAGGTAATACCTATAACAGTGGAAACTACTAGTTTACTTTTTTATCGAATTTCGGACGGGTTTTTACCAGTATATTGTTTAAACTGCCGACTAAAAAAGTGCAAGTCGTTGTATCCAAGCGCATAGGCAGTTTCTGTAACAGTCATACCGCAATTATGGAGTAGGTGTTCAGCACGTTTTATCCGACTATAAACAATATAAGATTTAACGGTATGTCCTACAATTTGCTTAAATTTTTTTGAAAAATAACGAGGAGAGAGATTGGCACGAGCAGCTAAGCTTTCAATTGTGTGGGTTTTTCCAGGATGTTGCTGAATATAATTTGCTATTTCTAAAATCGTTTCCAGCAAGTTATTACTTACATCTTCTGGTTCATCCTGTACTTTTTCTTCTTGTTGTTCATATTCTTCCCTTAATAGATGAATCATAATTTGTTTCAAAATTAACTTACCTTCAATTTCAGCACCAAAGGTTTCTACTAAGAATAGGCGAACGTACTGAGATAGTAAAGATTCAAAGGCGATTCTATTTTTAATTATTCGATGTGAGGAAGGGATTAATTTGACGTTACTTTCTACGTCAAAATGTATATATGTTAATACGAGAGGATTTTGTGGATTATGTGTAGCTTCTGTCCAATCACCTGGTTTAAATAAAAAACAGTGCCCTTTGCCAATTTTATATGGCTTTTTATTTAACCATAACGTACCTTCTCCATTCCATACATAAAATAAATCATAATTTGGCATTGGTGCGTCTCTTTTTCGCCATTTCCAATTCGGTTCACAATGAATTGTGGCTAAGGCCGGTTTTAAAATAAAATTATCCGGATTTAAATATAACATCCTCATTCCCCTTTTAAAATTAAAGAAAAATATATCTTTTTATATAATTATTATTAATCTATTGTCAATATCAATTTTAGATTTATTAATCTGTTTTTTAGATAGTATACAGTTTACATAAAAAAATCCAAGATGTCACGTAACAACTTCTTGGATTTTTATCGAATTTCATGTAAAACAAGCCATTATAATTACGTCATAATATGTAAAATCATTTATTTTTATTTCCTTAATCATTCTTCCTTCTTCTTTAAAACCAAGCTGTTTGTATAAGGCAATTGCGTGTTTATTGGCTTCAAATACTTCAAGTGTAACTTTTTCTATAAGGGGATTGTTTTTTGCCCATTGTAATAATTCAGAAAGCATCGCTTTACCGATTCC
>CADBNU010000068.1 GCA_902796085.1 Heyndrickxia coagulans | reverse complement strand
TCTCCAAAAAAGGGTTTGATTTGCTCAAAATAAAAACTAACGAAATGGTTATAAAACGCTTTGTCTTGTTCAGTTTTCAAGGTTCAATTTTCCATCCCTAAGAAAGAGACGTTTATTATTATAACAAGATAATTATTTTTGTCAACCTTTTTTTGGAAAAAGGTTACCTTTCTTTTGAAGCGACTTTTTTATCTTACTATTCAACTCAAAAAATGTCAACTTCTTTTTTCGCTGTTTTAACCAGTTTTGTCATCTATTTGTCTGGTTTTCCAGCGGCAAATATTACTATATCAGGTTCACTTATGAAAGTCAACATAAAAATAATAGTGTTTATTTTAACACTTAATAAAATAATGATCATTATAAATAAGCTACACAAAAAATAAAAAGGTGTTTCTTCAAGGTAATTTATTCTTAAATCATTTATACAAAACAACTCCCTGAAGAACCGCCTTTTCATTCTTTTTTCTCATCCCCATATATTTAACTTTTTATAGAGTAATAACGGTGGTTAATTATTTTACTCTTTGACTCTTCTATAGAAATCTGAAGGAATTCTTTTTGCACAAGGTATTCAAGTACAATAAAAATATCTATACCATATATTTTTAGTTCATGATGATCTAAGATTTCTTGCATTGACCATCGTTGTTTTTCCCTTAAAGTATCAAGGATATGGCTTGCACCAAGTTCAGTTTTGGAATGAATAAAAAAGTCACTGACTAAAAACAAGAGTTCAAGACGCTTATTCAATGGCTCTTCACTATAAAGTAATTCCTCATACATTTTATATATCTCTGGTTCTATTGATTTTACTTGTTTCCATACTGTTACTTCTGGGTGAAATCCTTTTTCTATCAAAGCTAGTCTTCCTAAATGGTGGAGGGAATGGGTGACGTGATTAAATGCATCCATATAATGCTTTTGCTCAAAAAATTGTCTGCCATCGTGGTATCTTCGAATTAATTTTGCAAATTCTAAACCGATTCGGAGTTTGCGTTCATGAAACGGAAAATCATTTAATTCCTCAATAAGTGAATGTAAATAATCATTACGATCAAACATGATCTTTCCATTGAAGAGCCAATCAAAAATTTTACGATTTGTACCTCTCATCAACCAATCTTTCAATTGATGTTTATTTACTACATGTAAACCAATTTTTTTATTGCCTGCCTCATATTGTTTAACAAATAAGTTTTTATTTTCTTCATCTGTAATGATTAATAATATAAAATCAAATGTATCTGTAATTGCATCTGAATGTTCAGTTCCTTCTATTAGTAGAACACCAAGTGTCGATGGTAAGCTTGCTCGCTCTTGGTATAACGTTCGCAATATATTCTCCATTTTCATTTCCTCCAAACAGTATAATGAACAGTTCTTGAATTCGACAAATATCGAAAAAATCCTTTATACTTTTTAAAATTACTTTAAAAAACTTTAATATTTAATATGGATAATATGTACGTTATCCAACTGATTCCTTTTACAAATTACGGAAAATATACACCCATATTCCCGTACATTAGAATAGTCATATAAAAATTTTTTATAAAAAACTAACATTACTAAATTAACATATTTTAAATTGAAAGTTTAATTATATTTTTATTTCTATGATTAAAATTTTTCAGTCTATTTTATACTCTATTTATGGTATAGTTTTTTTAAGGAGGGGGTTGTGTGGCCAAATATACTAGCAAGATTAATAAGATCCGCACATTTGCTTTAAGTTTAATTTTTATCGGCATCGCGATTATGTATGGCGGACTGTTTTTAAAAGATTTACCAATCTTAATGGTGATACTGATGATACTGGGCTTTTTATGTATTATAGGTAGTGCGGTTGTCTATTTTTTAATCGGGATGCTGTCCATGAAAGCAGTTCAAGTAATTTGTCCGTCCTGTAATAAAACAACTAAAATGTTAGGTCGAGTTGATATTTGTATGTTTTGTAATGAAACGTTAACATTGGATAAAACTTTGGAAGGTAAAGAGTTTAATGAACTTTATAATCGTAAAAGGAACTTGAATTAGCCTAACCATCGAGGAGATTGAATCCAAGACCGGAAAAAAGAAGATGAATTGAGGTGGTATCGTTTAAAATTTAATTTTAATGTCTTTTTTATTCTTTAATCTGTAATAAAAAAATGCTTCCGAAAATACTTTCGGGAGCATGTTTTGAAAATTTCTTTTCATTTCATTAATTCACTTTATTATTTTCACATTCTGGACATAAGCCATATACTTCCAACCGATGATGACTGACTTTATATCCAGAAACATGAGCGGCGAACTGTTCAATTTCATCAAGACCAGGGTATTGGAAATCTACGATTTTCCCACATTCTTCGCAAATAATATGGTAATGCTCATGTGTAACAAAGTCAAAACGACTGGACGCATCGCCATAGGTTAGTTCTTTGACTAAGCCAACTTCACGAAATACACGTAAATTATTATAGACAGTTGCCACACTCATATTTGGAAACCGTCCCTCAAGCGCTTTATATATTTCATCAGCTGTTGGATGAGTCATTGAACTAATCAAGTATTCAAGTATCGCATGACGTTGCGGAGTGATGCGAACACCAGAATCTTTCAAAGTTTCTAACGCGTCTTTCAGTTGATCTGCAGACACCGTCATGCACCTCGTCCTTCTTTCTAATTATTTTCTAATTAAATAATTGTTATTATTAAATAATTAGCCTTAATTATAGTGTACTAATTTATAATTATGTTTGTCAATTCATTCACCGTGAAAATGTTGTTATTAAAGGCATGATACCCTTATATAAGGCTAAACCGGTAAAAAATATATTACTCATGTAAGTTTTTTTCTCTTTCATTTAATTTTTCATTAACAAATCTCGCAACAACAAAAAGAAAGTCCGATAAACGGTTTAAATAGGATAGTACGAGCGGATTTACCCTTTCAATGCTAGTGGCTGTACGTTCAGCACGTCGAACGATGGTACGTGCAACATGTAAAGCAGCTCCTGCCGGATGACCTCCTGGTAATACAAAGTTATTTAATGGCGACAGTTCTGCATCTAAGCGATCAATTGTTTCTTCCAACTCTTTTATATGCACCTCTTCTAATTTCCATTTCACTTCTTTTCCTTCAGGTGTCGACAGTTCTGCACCTACATGGAATAGAATCGTTTGTACTTTATGGAAAAAGGTCAATAATTGTTCCTTTTCAGAAAAGCTTTCTTTTTGTAAAAAACTAGTAGCGAGACCAATATACGAATTCGCTTCATCACAAGTACCATAAGCTTCAACCCGTATGTCATTTTTCGCAACACGTACACCATATACTAAAGAGGTTGTTCCCTTATCTCCAGATCTTGTATATATTCTCATCTTAATACCCCCGGTCTAAATCAATAACATTTATAAAGTTCTTTTTATTATTAACATATATACGTAAGTTTTTAGTGAAAATTTCATATGCTCTAGGTAAATACATATTTGTTAGTGCTGATAAATGTGGTGTAATTGTAACCTTTTCAGAAGTCCATAATGGATGATCCTCTGGAAGCGGTTCTTTTTCAAAAACATCGAGAAAGGCATGGGCAAGTTCATCTTTTTTTAGCGCTTCTAACAAGTCATTTTCTTTTACAGCATTGCCTCTACCAACATTTATGAACACCGCTTCTTTTTTCATCAATTTAAATTGTTCTTTTGTAAATATATATTGCGTATCCGTTGTATTTGGTAATACAGATACAATATAATCCGCTATCGGTAGTACATCGTTTAAACGTTCCTTTGAATAGGTTTCATCAAAAGCTTCATTCTTATTACCGCTCCGGTTAATCCCAATCGTTTTCATACCGAATACACGACCATATTGACTAATTTGACTACCGATGGCACCCGCTCCAACAACTAGTAGAGTTTTTCCATATATTTCTTGAATCGGTACTTTTTTATTCCAAACTTTTTCACTTTGTTGCTTTAAAAAAACATCTAACTTTTTTGCATATTGTAAAATATAACCAAAAACAAATTCAGCCATCGGTATTTGATGAATGCCTCGTACATTCGTTACCAGTATATTACGTTCTTTCAATAATTGGAATGGCAATTTTTCAACACCAGCAGACATGACCATTATCCATTTTAATTTTTGTGCTTCAAAAACGACATCTTCCGTTAGATCTTCACCATATGTAACAAAGACTTCTGCATCAGGAATATATTTTATAATCTCATCCTTATCCTTAATATATATAAAATTCACATTCGGAAATTGCGCTTGAAGTTGTTTTTCCAGTTCCTTATTTCTTTGTATTCGTAAGAGTACAACCATAATCGTTCCCCCTTTATTTGTAGATGCTTATTAAAATTATAATACCATTTTGTAAATTTTTAGAAAACTTATAAGATCAAAATAAAAAAAGACAGAAAAAATGCCGGACCAAGCTTCCCTTAGATCCGGCAAAAGAGTGAAGATTCATGAGGAGGTATGCCCTACTATACTATATGCACACTCATTTTAAAAGCATGGTCAAACGCCTTGAAAATACAAAACGGGCATATGCCTCGGAACAGTTTTTACAAATTTTCTTTAATATAATTCAATGTTTCTTCCACATGTCCATTCACTTTAACCTTCCGCCATTCCTTAACAAGTACACCATCTCTATCTATGATAAAGGTAGAACGTTCAATACCCATATATTCTTTTCCAAAATTTTTCTTTAATTTCCATACGCCGAATTGTTCAGCAACTTCATGATTTTCATCTGATAGTAGTAAAAATGGGAGACCGTGTTTCTCAATAAATTTTTCATGCTTGCTGATCGGATCAGGACTTATTCCTAAAATTACCGCATCTAAATTTTCAAACTCCTTACTGTAATCTCGAAAATCACATGCTTGTGTTGTGCAGCCTGGTGTCATATCTTTCGGATAAAAATAAAGTACAACATGTTTTCCTCGATAATCTGATAGTTTTACAGTTTCACCATTACTTGCAGGTAATGCAAAGTCCTGAACTACTTCGCCAATAGCAACCGTCATTTCAATCCCTCCTATATGTATAGTTTTACCTTAACGAAATAATAAAAAAAAGACAAATTATATACTTGGCACAACTCGAATTCATTATTTGGACGAGTCCTTCGTATAATTATAAAAACCTGTATTTTTAAATAAAGTGCGTTGTTTCTAACAATGAGAATATATACATATAAAATCGGGGTGCACTATGGTCATCATTCTTTTGTTATTTATTATCTTTTTTATCATTGTAATGAGTTTAAAGACTCTATTTATCCCAATGGCGATTCAAGAAAAATTCCTTTCTTGGCAAAGTTTTATTTATTTAATTTTTGTATATACTACCATTTTCCTTGGTTTTGGATTAATTTATTTTATTCTCATTCAACAAGGGTTTCCGATTTTAATAGAAGATGGCACAATTATTGAAACAGACTTTTTTTACTCATTACAAACAAGCTTTTATTTTAGTGGACTTACTTTGTTTTCTGTTGGCTATGGAGATGTCACTCCTGTAGGTATTGGTCAAATTTTAGCAGTCATTGAAGCAATGATTGGTTATACCGTACAAGCTTCCTTCGTAGTCCGAACCGTTGTAGACTTTCGTAGAGAAAGAGGATAGGTGAAAATTTGACAACAAGTTCATTTCCGCTGAAGCACAATCAACCTATAATCATGAATTTAAAAAATCTTATTATAAAACTATAAGAAGTATATTGTAATTTCATATAAAATCATCTAAAATTGCCGAGGGGTTATAATAAAATTAATTATTATTTATGAAAGGAACATGGGAAAATGAAACTAGGGGCCCGCATCTTTAAAACGGGGTTAGCCGTAGTTTTGGCACTTATGCTCGGTGAATTCCTCAATCTTCCATCACCGGTATTTGCTGCAATAGCAGCTGTATTTGCCATCCAACCATCCATTTATCGGTCCTATTTAACCATTTTAGAACAAATTCAAGGAAATGTCGTAGGTGCGATTGTCGCAATTATTTTTGGGCTACTGTTCGGCAATCACTTTATTATTGTTGGAATGGCAGCCATAATGGTCATAATCATTAATTTACGGTTAAAAATCGATACGATTTCTTTATCTGTTGTAACACTTATTATCATTATGGAATCACCGCCAGATGAATTCATCACTTATTCACTTTTACGTTTCGGTACAATTGTACTTGGAATTTTCTCAGCCTTTTTAATAAATTTAATATTTATACCACCAAAATATGAGACGAAGTTGTATCAAGCAATTTCTGATATATCAAACGAAGTTTTAAAATGGATTCGATTGTCTGTTCATCAAGCTGCAGACTTAAAATTGCTAAAAAAAGAGATTGAAACACTAAATGAACGCTTTGTAAAGCTAGAAGAAATCTACATGTTCTACAGGGAAGAAAAAACGTTTTTGAAAAAAGAAAATAGAGGAAAGATGAGAAAACTCGTCATTTATCGACATATGATAGCCACGGGTAAAAGTGCGTTAGAACTTTTAAAAAAACAGCACCATTATGAATACGACCTATCATTTGTAGAAAAACATACAATAGAACAACTGAAGGAAATTATCCAACAATTAAATAATAATCATGAACACCTACTGCTTCGTTATGTTGGAAAAGCAATTCAAATTCATGATGAAGAAATGCAGGAATATGAAAATAATCGCAAAAAGTTACTTAAGGTGTTTAACGATTATCAAAAAAGCTCAGCAAATGATGAGATAGCGCCTCACGTCTTACAATTTATAGCTGCGGTATTAGAATACAACGAGCAACTAGAAAGACTAGAGATTTTATTAAACAATGTTGAACAATTCCATAAGGATGAAAAGAATATAGAATTTGCTGACGATAAGCAGTAATCATTTCAAAACAGGAACGTATTCAAAATCGTTCCTGTTTTTTAAATTGGAAAATGCCCTTGTACTTAGTCTAGTTGTTGTACCGTAAATAAATCATAATAATGCCCTTTTTGAGCCATTAATTCTTCATGGGTCCCCATCTCAACGATTCTTCCATGTTCAATGAGCACAATTCGATCGGCGTGAGTAATGGTTGATAATCTGTGAGCGACAATTAACGTTGTCCGATCTTTAGCCAACTTGTCGAGGGCCTCTTGGATCAAATGTTCACTTTCTAAATCTAAGGCAGAGGTTGCTTCATCTAAAATAAGAATCGACGGATTTTTTAAAAATACTCGGGCAATCGCAATGCGTTGTTTCTGACCACCTGATAATTTCACTCCTCGTTCACCAACTTGCGTATCAAACCCCTGTGGTAATTTCGTAATAAAGTCATATGCATTGGCAGCTTTAGCGGCCCGCACGACTTCTTCATCGGTTGCATCTGGTTTACCAATTAGAATATTTTCCTTTACCGTATCACTAAATAAAATATTATCTTGAAGTACCATACCGATTTGTTTACGTAAATCTCTTTGTCTAATATTGCGAATATCCATTCCATCTAATAGTATTCGCCCTTTTGAAACATCATAAAATCTCGGAATTAAACTAACCAATGTTGACTTTCCTCCACCACTCATCCCGACAAAAGCAACGGTCTGCCCTTCTTTAATTTCCAAGTGAATATCCTTCAATACATTTCGGCCATCTTCCTCATAGGAAAAACTGACATGCTCAAAGGTAATATCACCCTTTGCCTTCTCTATAGTCACAGCATTTGGCTTATCTTGAATATCATACTCCTCATCAAACAAGTCAAAGACTCGATCCATCGATGCGATTGACTGTGTAAGCGTTGTTGAGGAGTTTACCAGTCTCCTGAGTGGATTGTACAAGCGTTCAATATATCCTGTAAAAGCTACCATCGTCCCGATTGTTAAGTGACCTAAAATAACCTCAATACTTGCATAACCAATAACAAGTAACGGTGAAATATCAGTAATCGTATTTACAACAGCAAAGGCTTTCGCATTCCAACTGGTGTGCTTCAATGCCTTACTTAAAAAGTGACTATTTGTTTTATGGAATAATGTTTTTTCGTGGTCTTCAATTGCAAAACTTTTTATCACTGCAACACCTTGAACTCGTTCGTGTAAATAGCCTTGCACCTCAGCTAAGGCTTGGGAACGCTGCCGTGTAAGTTTACGAAGGTTACCAAAGAAATATTTAATCGATATTGCATAGAATGGAAACATGAGTAACGATACGATCGTTAACTTCCAATCCATTGAAAACATAATAGCAGCCGTAATAATAATGGTAGAAAAATCAATCCAAACATTCATTAAGCCGGTGACAACAAAATCCTTCGTTTGTTCCACATCATTTATAACTCGTGAGATGACTTCACCTGTTTTTTTATTTGAATAATATCTTAAACCCAGTTTTTGCAAATGCATATATAATTTTTCACGAATATCAAACAATACTTTACTTGCCGTCCATTGAGCAAAATATTGTCGATAATATTCAATTGGTGGACGGAGAAACACAAAAATAAAGGCTGTAACACCAAGTGCAATTGCTAAATGTATAATTTTATCATCCCTTGTTAAAGCATCATTTATGATCACTTCATCTATTAAATATTTGATTAAAAGCGGAATCAGAAGTGGAATAGCAAATTTAATAATCCCAATAATTAGTGTAGCTAAAATTTGAAACCGATAAGGTTTTACAAATTTCATATACCGTTTAATACTTCCCATAGCTGTCTCTCCCTATCTTTTTTAGATCAGTTAAACAAGGTTTAAAACATAAAAAAATGACTGACCAAGTTTCTCTCGATCAGTTTAAACATTTTAAAATTTGCGATATGTTAAATACATTTCATACCACTTATCAATAAAATCCGCTGCAAACGGTCCTTTTCTCTGATGTATCATATCCGTTAACTTTTCAATATTTGCTTTTAAAATTTTATCAATTACTTCTGGATAACCCATTAATTTCCGATGCTCTTCGTATTCATCTTCATCCAGTAAAATGTATGTCATATCCGGAAACACTTTAATATCCAAGTCATAGTCAATATATTTTAACGCCTCTTCATCATAAACAAATGGTGAGCTCAAATTACAGTAATAATGAATACCATCTTCCCGTAACATGCCGATTATATTAAACCAATATTGGGAATGGAAATAAACAATGGCAGGTTCTCTCGTTATCCATGTCCGACCATCTGATTCCGTAACCGTTGTCCGATCGTTTCCCCCAATAATTACGGTTTTAGTCCCTTTTAATACGGTTGTTTCTTCCCATATCCGATGAATTTGGCCATTGTGTTTATAACTATGTATTTGTATCGTTTCTCCCTCTGCTGGAACTCCCATAATCTAATCCCTACTTTCTATCTAGTCTAAATTTCACGTTCATTATATATTGATTGTTATTTTTATATTATAACGTTTCCTAGCTAATTTTAAAACTTTGGTTGTTGACAACATGAAATTTATCAGAAAATATTTTTCAAAGGAAAAGACGCTCCCAAAATTGGAAGCGTCTTTTCTAAATGTATAAGGGGCAGTGTTTTTCATGTAACCCACACTAATTCAGTATGTTATGAGTTATGAATTTTTTTGTTTGCGAGACTCTGCTTGTTGGTTTTGTTGGCGTACTTCTTGTGCATCTGTTTCACTTGCAAATTCAGTACCATATTGGCTTTGACCAGATGCAGATGCTGCATTTTGTTTTCTTACTTCAGCAGCATTTGTTTGAGAAGCATTATTTTTTCTTTTAGCCATCTTTTTCACCTCCGCTCATGCTTAATGTAACCATTTGGAGGTGAAACTATCCCATTTTTTTTAAAGAAAATTTATTTGTGAAGAAATTTACATTAGCTTAACATTTCTTTGCTTTCATCCATCTTTTGTTCAATTGTTATTTGTAATGCATTCGATCATAATTAAACAAGCAATGACTGACCTCCATCTACAATAATCGTTTGACCACGTATCATAGATGCGTCGTCCGAAACGAGAAATAAAATAGTGTTTACAAGGTCATCAATTTCTACCATCCTTCCTGCCGGTGTCTTCCTAAGAGCTTCTTGAATCAATTCATCTCTGTTTGGGAAATGTTTTAAAGCGTCAGTATCTACTGCTCCTCCAGAAACTGCATTAACAACAATATTTTTCGGTGCTAATTCAACAGCTAAATAACGAGTCAAGGCTTCAACTGCAGCTTTCGATGTCCCTACTAAGGTGTAGTTTTCTATATAGCGTATTGACCCTAGGGAACTTAAACTGACAATTTTTCCCCCTCCATTTTTTTCCATCAATTTGGCTGCTTCTTGTGCACAGAACAATAGTGCTTTACTATTAATATCCAACGTCCAGTTCCAATGTTTTTCTTCTAATTCCATTAGTGGGCGTTGAACACCAGAAGCCGCATTATTAATGAAAACATCTAATCGACCAAATTCTTCATTAATCGTTTGAAACATCGCTTTTACTTTTTCAACATCTCCAACATGAGCTCGAACAACAATGGCTTTTCTACCAAGTTTCTTAATTTCTTGAGCTGTTTCTTCAGCAGCTGCTTTACTTCTTACATAGTTAACAACGATATCATACCCCTTTTCAGCAAGGCGAATAGCCGTTTTTTTTCCGATTCCTCGACTTGATCCCGTGACTAATGCAACTTTGTTTGACAATTGAATCATTCCTTTTTACTTATTTTGTATGAAGTTAGTGATTTTCGATAAACTAATAAAGCATAATGAATTTAGGATAAGAGACTTGTTTTAAGTAATTCCACAAACAATTGAAATGAGTAAACGAGGTGTCTAGTAATGTATGTAGGACGAGACATGACCGAGTTATCAATGATGTCCTTAACGGAATGGAGGGACAGTGAGTTAGCCTACTTCCAACATTCCTTTCAACAAATTATGCCTTATTTAAATCAAGAAGGTCAAACGATTTATAAAGAAATTCTAGAAGAAATCCAGCGCCGTGGTGGCCTTAAACGATTGGAAGCTGATTATACACATGGAACGGAAATTAATTTTGACTAAATATCACTGCCCCACAATTATGTGGGGATTTATTATAAAAGGTTGATTTTGCCTATCCTATTTATATTACTATAAATAATATTCGATAGTTGACCTACATTTTTTTATAAGCCTTAAAATATTCCCATCAATCGGCTTGTTCTGGCACTTTGCCCATCCTTTTTTAAAAATGTAACTCGATCCTCTGGGCTCATTCCATACCTCTTAACTTCTTAAACGCTTTCCATATTTTTTGATACGGTACTGGAAATGGATAATTTTCAACTTTTTCGATTGGAATGACCTTTTGCACTTCACTTTCAACAAAATCCCCGCGAAACCTTGCACGAAAAGCATGAATCTTCCATGTTAAATGGGAAAACACATGATCAATCACACAAATAGGTTCAATTACGTCAACCTCGATACCTAATTCCTTACCTAACATGGATTCAAAGTCAGTGACCATGTTTTTCCATTTACTTAACACCTCATGATTTGGAAACTCCCATAAACTAGCAAGCAAGCCTTCAGATGGCCGCTGTCGGACAATAATATTTCCTTTTTCATCTTCCAAAATAAATGAAATATATTGCACGGTCTTCCCCTTTTTTACTTTTTTCTTTACAGGTAAATCATTTTGGGTTCCTTCATGAAAGGCCATACAAAAATCACGTACCGGACATAGTAAACAAGAAGGATTCTTTGGTGTACAAATTAAAGCACCTAGTTCCATCAATCCCTGATTGAAACTAGAAGGATCCTCATGAGATATCACTTTCTCAACTAACCCTTCAAAAAGTTTTCGGGTTTTTACCTTGGCGATATCATCGTCCATATTAAAAATTCTTGACATAACTCGCATGACATTTCCGTCAACAGCTGGGATGGGCTTTCCGTAGGCAATACTTAATACCGCCCCTGTAGTATAAGGTCCAACCCCCTTTAAACTGCCAAATGCTTCTTTTGTATCTGGCACCTTGCCGCCGTATTTTTCATGGACTTCCTTCACTGCATGATGTAAATTTCGTACCCGAGAATAATATCCTAAACCTTCCCACACTTTCAATAAATCTTGTTCATCCGCCTCTGCCAAATCCGCCACCGTTGGATACTTTTCCATAAAACGTTCAAAATAAGGAATTACCGTATCCACTCGAGTTTGCTGTAACATGACTTCTGAGACCCATACTCTGTACGGATCATTATTTTTCCTCCAGGGCAAGTCTCTTTTTTCTTCTAAGTACCAGTCAATTAATGATTTCTGAAATTCGTCTATTTTAAAATTCATAATTAATTTTTCAATTCGATCATTCACAAATAAGTCCTCCAATGTTAAACTGACATTGATATTGTATTCTTACTCAAATTAGGTACCACCAAAAATGGATTTTCCTCAAACGATATCACCTTCGGAATGCCCCTAGTAAATCAAACAAATATGAAAACTCGTATAAATTTTATGCATTCAATAAAACCTATGGATAGTCGGATTATGCATATACATATGTAAGTGTAAACTTTTTTCCGTTTTAATCAAGATATTGGAGGTCCGTATAGTGGATACAGGTACACATATTGTTATGGGGATCGCTCTCGGTGGGTTCGCATTAGTAGATCCGGTTGTTTACAATGATACAGCAACAGCACAAAGTGTCTTCATTGCAACAATAGTCGGTTCACAGATCCCCGATATTGATACTGTATTAAAATTGCGTAATAATGCCGTTTACATTCGTAATCATCGCGGAATAACCCATTCCATTCCAGCCGTGTTATTGTGGTCCGTTCTAGTTGCTATTATCCTGTATTTCTTTTTTCCAGAAGCAAATCTGTTCCACCTTTGGCTTTGGTCCTTTATTGCCGTAAGCTTACATGTTTTTGTTGACATTTTTAACGCTTATGGCACACAAGCACTGCGACCATTCTCTTCAAAATGGGTAGCCCTCGGTTGGATTAATACGTTTGATCCATTTATTTTTGGCTCGCACCTCGTTGGGATTTTATTTTGGATCTTAGGCGGTGATCCAAGAATCATATTTACGATCATATACCTTGTGCTGATCGGCTATTACTTATATCGTTTTGCGTTACGAAGGGCTGTCATCCATAGTATAGAAGATTTCATCCCTGATGTTGAAAAAATTATTTTAAATCCAACCATTAAATTTTTCCAATGGCGGGTGGCTGTCATTGCAAAAGATAAGTTTTATGTTGCACGTGCATACAAAAGAAGTATCGTTTTATTAGATGAATTCAAACGGGTTCCATTACCAGATAATCCAATTATGAATGTGGCCATACAAGATAAAAATATTCAAGCATTTCTATCTTTTTCCCCTGTTTATCGTTGGGAAATAGAAGAAGAACCATCCCATATTGAAGTCCGATTTATTGACTTACGGTATCGCAGTAACGATCATTATCCTTTTTTTGCCATTGTCAAAATGGATTATGATTTAAATGTTTTATCTTCCTATACTGGATGGATTTATAATAAGAATAAAATAAGGAAAAAGTTAGAATTGAATACGATATAACATCGCTACTTCATTTCCAAAAAAAGTGTAGTAAAAACCAATTTTATAAGTCCATACTAAAAATGCGCAACTTTATGCGTACTTCTTTTTAGGAGGAAAAGCAATGGTACGAAATAAAGAACGTGGATTTCCAAATCAAAAAGATATTAAACTAGAAGGTATGCCTCCAGCCCAAGCGAAGTACTCGTCCAAACGTGCAAATGGAACGATTAACACGCGTCCACAGGAACGAATGCACGCATCAAATAAACACGGAAAATAATGATCAAATTATCAACAAAAAGTACTCCCAAGTTGACCTATATAAAAGGCTCACACTTGGGAGATTTTCTTTTATTGATTCGGTATTTCTTCTTCAATTTGTAACATGGAAATCGGTATACCTTCTTCTCTCCCATCACCATCCATCCGGTAACCCCAGGCAAAAACACCTTTTTTATACATTACCCGAAAAAAAGTACTCGGTTCATGTTTTAGTCGATAAATCTCTCCATCTTTTATTGCTTTGGGATTCATTAAATAAGCCTCTGCCATTAATGCCTTACGTTCATGGACGGCAAATTCATTGACCATTCCCATCTGTTCAGCTTTTCTTGCCTTTTCTCGTAAATGAGCAATCTCTTGTTTTAATTCATACTCGCTCATTTCGCTATACATTTTTTTCATTATTTCATTCCTCCGTTTCGCATTCTGCAATTTTTTCATCAATGAATTTGTCGATGACATCTAATGAAAATCCTTTTCGATATAAAAATTGCTTTACTTTGATCTTCCGTTTATCAAGGGGTTCATTCCGATATTTACGTAAAGCTTTTTCACCTTGCACGATGATGGCAGCTTCATTTTGCTCTTCATCGATGCCTTGCATGCTGATTGATATCGCTTTTTGAATGGTAGAATGTTCATAGCCTTTCCTCATAAGTGACATTTGCATATCTCTTTTTAATTGAACAGTAGATATGTTTTTCTTTTTACCAGTCATCTTCTTGCATAAATTAATTGCCTTTTCTTGCTGAATATCTTCAGTATATAAAGACATAAATTGTTCAATATAATGATTTGCAATCCCTTTTTTCTTTAACTCATTTTGAATGAGTTTCGGACCTTTGTCCGTTGTATTGATTTGTGTTTTTATAAATGCTTTCGTAAATTCCGCATCATCCACATATCTGCGTTCACGCAACCGATATTGAACTTCTTGGATGGTTTCTTTCGAAAAATTACGTTCTTCTAGGTACGTTTGTACTTCCTTTTCTGAACGCATACGATATGACAAAAATTGCAATGACAAATTATAGGCTTTCTGTATTGTTTCACGATTCGTTATTCGTTCAATATCTTCATTCCTTAACTCTTTTCCCTTCCGAAGGTCATACTCAATTAAAACGTCTTCACTGACACTAAAAGCATATTCTTCTGCTTCTCCGCTAGAGAAAAAAATATTATAACGTTCTTTATTATTTTTTTGAACGGAAATCTTACTAATAACAGGCAGTTTTCAACACCTCGCTTCATTCAATTCGAAAGTGTTTTCTTACTATAATGTACCATAATTTAAGGAGATTGTATGAAAAATAAATTTTCAAGTTTTCTGCATGCTTTTCAAGGAACTGGGTAAACTAATATTGACAAAATGATCCTTGCGAGGTGGAAAGATGGCAAAAAAAGACAAAAATAAAGGTGAACGTAAGACATTAAGAAAGGCACAGGAAATTACGTACAATCGCGATTTCAAACGTGCAGATCGAGCTGCCATGGATTAAATTTCACAACACGTAATAATAAAGGAGTCGAATGATGGGTAAAAAACGCGACAGAAAATCAAAACTCCCTCAAGTTCCAAAAAATATGAAATCCGATGGTCTTGATGTCGAATATTCGGAAGAATTGGCAGATCTACAAGACCGTGAAGCAATCGCTAGAGCTAATGCAGCAGACGAACGGGCAAAAAAACGAAAAAGTGAATAAAAATGAACATGACAAAAAAGGCTATCTGTTAAGTTCCTTTAATATAGAAGGAGCTTAATGGATAGCCTCATAAAATGGTGAGGAGCATAAGAAAACTGAATCACTCATTTAAATCATAATGTTTACCTTTTACTAAGTAGAATACATTTTCAGCAATATTTGTGATATGATCAGCAGTCCGCTCTAAAAAGCGACAAATAAACAATAATTGTGTAACATTATCAATATTTTCCGGTTGCACTCGGTTTACTTGAAATAAATGCTGAATTGTTTGTCCATAAAGTTCATCAACTTCATCATCCATTTTAGCCACTTCTTTTGCCAACTTTAAATCTACATCTAAAAACGCTTTTATTCCTTCTTTTAACATCGTCATACTTATGGTATACATTTTTCTAATATTATTGATCGTTTCATTCATATTTAGCTTTGTATCTTTCAATCGAATCGTTGACTTTGCAACGTTCACAGCAAAATCAGCAATCCGTTCTAAATCTGTCGATATTTTTAAAGTAGTAATAATTTGACGTAAATCGGTTGCTACTGGTTGTTGTTTTGCAATTAAAAGAATGGCAGAATCATGAATTTCTTCATACATAATATCAGCCTTCGTATCATTTTCCATTATTTTAAGGGCTTCTTCGACATTACGTGTTTCAAATGCATGAAAAGCTGATTCAAAAGCATTGTAAGCAAAATCTTTGAGTTCAATTAATTGAGATTGTAATTTTGACAATTCTTCATCAAATTTTTCACGAGTAACCATCTTCATTCTCTCCTTTGTATGAAACGCGAAACACATTTCAATCTTTTTTAGTTTATCTAATTGGATTGTAAATTATTGATTATAGAAAAAAACAGAAAAGCAGATATGTTACCCCCATACTACTTTTCTGTATTACCGCTTACGATTATCCAAAGCGGCCTGTAATATAATCTTCTGTTCGTTTGTCACGTGGATTAGAAAATATACGGTCTGTTTCATCAAATTCAATGACTTCACCATTTAAGAAAAAGGCTGTTTTATCGGAAATACGAGCAGCTTGTTGCATATTATGCGTAACAATGATAATGCTGTACTCTTTTTTCAACTCCTGTACAAGTTCCTCTACCTTTAATGTTGAAATTGGGTCGAGGGCTGACGTCGGTTCATCCATTAAAATAACATCTGGTTCAATAGCTAAACACCTTGCAATACATAAACGCTGTTGTTGTCCGCCAGACAAACCATATGCATTTTCTTTTAAACGGTCTTTAACTTCATCCCAAATTGCTGCACCACGTAAACTTTTTTCAACGATTTGGTCTAATATGTTTTTATCTTTAATGCCATGGATTCTTGGTCCATATGCGATATTATCATATATCGACTTTGGAAATGGATTTGGTTTTTGGAAAACCATGCCAACTCTTGTTCGTAACTCTTCCACACGGTAATTTTTATCGAAAATATTACGCTTCCGATATAAAATCTCACCGGATGTGCGAACAGATGGCACGAGTTCTACCATACGATTTAATGTCTTAATGTAAGTAGACTTACCACAACCAGATGGCCCGATAATGGCCGTAACTTCATTTTCCGCAATATCAAGATTGATATTCTTTAATGCATGATTTTCACCATACCATAAGTTTAAATCTTTTGTTTTATACACAAGATCTTTATTCACTTCTGTTTTCTTTTCTCTTAGGGAAGTTCCACTTGCAATTTCGACAATCGTAGTCAATTTGAAAATCCTCCTTCATGATCCAAGAACTGGAAAACTAACTTATAATTTTTTTGAAAACTTATTTCGTATAAATACGGCAATGGAGTTTAATACAATTAACAATACAAGCAAAACAATAATACCGGCAGCTGCAATTTCTTGGAATTCCGCTTGCGGACGTCCGGTCCAGTTGTAAATTTGCATTGGTAGTGCCGTAAACGAGTCAAAAAAGGTTGATGGTGTTTGAATTAAGAATAATGGAATACCAAGCACAACAAGTGGAGCAGTCTCACCGATTGCACGCGAAATTGCTAAAATTGCTCCTGTTAATATGGATGGAATAGCTGTAGGTAAAACAACTTTATAAATCGTTGTCCACTTTGTTGCCCCCATCCCGTAGGACGCTTCACGTAATTCATTCGGTACGGATCGTATCGCTTCTTGCGCTGCTACAATGATTACTGGTAATACAAGCAAACTCATCGTTAAACCAGCAGCCAACACACTTTGACCTAATGCAAAGGCCCGCGCAAACAGAGTAAGACCTAATAGACCATAGACGACAGATGGAACTCCAGCCAGGTTTGAAATGTTTGTTTCAATAAAGGTTGTAAACTTAGTTTTCTTTGCATATTCTTCTAAATAAATTGCAGCACCGACACCTAAAACAAAAGTAACCGGTATAACAACAGCCATCATCCAAACCGTTCCAATGAAAGCAGTGTAAACGCCAGCTTCTTCAGGTTTTCTTGAAGGTGTACTTGTTAAAAATTGCCAGTCTAAATGTGGTAATCCTTGTCTTAATACTCTTATAAAAAGAACAGCTAAAATGAGTAAGCAAAGCGTGGTTGCTGCTAAAAAAAAGTACTTGTAAATGGAGTTGCGAAAAATTCTTGGTTGGATATTTTTTGTTACTTTATTTTGATCTATTAATCTCACCATTAATATTCCTCCCTAACACGACGACGGATCCATTGAGCCACTAGGTTCATGATTAACGTAAAAAGGAACAACATAAAACCAACAGCATAAATACTGTAATAAATCGTTGTGCCGTATCCAGCGTCACCTTGAGCAATTTGGACAATGTAAGCCGTCATGGTTTGAACAGAACTCGTCACGTCCAGTCCTAAATTTGGCGTAGAACCACCGGCAATGGATGTAATCATTGTTTCACCAACCGCGCGGGAGAAAGCTAAAACAATAGATGCAACAATCCCTGAAACAGCAGCAGGTAATACAACTTTCCATGTTACTTCCCATTTTGTTGCCCCCATAGCAAGTGCTCCTTCCCGGATCGCTTTCGGAACAGCATTCATCGCATCATCTGAAAGGGAAGTTATTGTAGGAGTAATCATAATCCCAATTAATATCCCAGGGCTAAGCGCATTAAATATTTCTAAATTAGGAATAAAGTTTTGTAAAAGTGGTGTAACAAATGTTAAGGCAAAAAATCCATATACAATCGTTGGGATACCAGCCAACACTTCCAATATCGGTTTGACAATCCTCCTAACCCGATCTGTTGCATATTCGCTTAAATAGATAGCCGCAGCTAACCCGATTGGAACGGCTACAATGATGGCAATAAAAGTAATTCTTAATGTACCAGAGATTAAGGGCAAAATACCGTATTGCCCCGGGTCAGAGAATGGATACCATGTTGTACCAGAGAAAAACTCTTTAAATGGTACATCTCCAAAAAAGTGAAACGTTTCAGTAATTAAAGTAAATAAAATACCTAAAGTAGTTAATATAGAAATAATTGCAGTAAGCAGTAAAATCCACGGCATTACTTTTTCGCCAATATTTTTTTGTTGTTTCTGTTTTTTGGCAATCATTTCTTTTACAGAAAATGGGACTGTGTTATGTTGCGAGGACAAGCTGAAAACCCCTTTCATCCATGACAAGATGAGAAGCATTTATTCATCCGCTTCTCACCCGTTAAATTAATTTGTAATGCAAGATTATTTTAACGATTCTAATTTACTTAATGCCTGATCATATCTTTCTTTAGGAAGGTTTACATAACCAACATCAGTTGCAAGTTCACCAGCATTTTCTAAAGTATATTTAACAAAGTTATAGATCGCTTCATCTTTTACTTTTTCATTATTTACATAAATGAATAATGGACGAGAAAGTGGTGCATATTCATTAGATTGAATCGTGTCATTCGTTGGTTTAACAGCTTCATCTGTTTCAGGATTGACAATTGGGACAACCTTTAACTTGTCTGTGTTTTCAGTATAGTATGCATAACCAAAATATCCAATTGCGTTTTTATCTCCAGCTACGCCTGTAACAAGTACGTTATCATCTTCAGATAAAGTTGCACCTTCAACAATTGGTTCATCTTCTAAAATAACTTCGTTAAAATAGTCAAATGTGCCAGAGTCTGCACCTGGTGAATAGAATGAAATTTCTTCATCTGGCCAAGAAGGATCAATGTCAGACCATTTTTTTGTGCTTCCATCTTCAATCCAAATTTGTTTCAATTGATCAATCGTTAATTTATCAACCCAATGATTATCTTTATTTACAACTACTGATAAGCCGTCATATGCGATTTCGAATTCTGTAAATTCAATTCCGTTAGCTTTCGCAGCTTTTGCTTCTTCATCCTTAATTGGACGGGATGCGTTAGAAATATCAATTTCTCCTTGCGTGAACTTCTCAAATCCACCACCCGATCCAGATACTCCAACCGAAACTTCTACATCAGGTTCAACTCCTGCATATTCTTCAGCTACAGCTTCCATTATTGGATAGACTGTAGAAGAACCATCTAGAAGAACTTGTTTTATGCTGTCTTCATCAGAACCTGATGAACCATTTGAACGTTCATCAGCTCCACCACCACAAGCAGCTAAAGCTAATGTACCAGTAAATGCTATAGCTAATGTTAATTTCTTGAACTTTACCATTTGAGTTATTCCCCCTAAGATATTTGCTCAATTAACTTACAATTCTTACATTAAAGGAATTAAATTAATCTTGTATAAACTAGATGTAAATGTTTTGTAAATGTCGTTTTATGGCAGATATTGTAGAAGCTTAATATTTAAATATCATATAATTAAATGAAAAAAAGGTCGTAGAATATAGATCTACGACCTCAGACTGTCGACAACCCCCAACTCAAATGCTTCATTTGAGTTGGGATTTGTCTTTTTTTGCTCATCATTTTCTAAGATTCTTATCT
>CADBNU010000067.1 GCA_902796085.1 Heyndrickxia coagulans | reverse complement strand
TTTTTAAAATCAATTGTTTCGAAAATATATACCACAATTTGTTCATCATCAATCTTTACAACCTTAAACGTAAGTAGAGGAATTCTTACCACTACTTCCTAGTGAAAACTAAATAACTCCAGAAGAATGCCGGGAGACCTTTGCAAGAATATGCATAACTTATTTCCCAATTAATAATCAATTATTCCAACTGTTTATTCGGAGAATGCTTTTTACCATAAATACACAAGGGCTCTATATTTACGCATCTCCAAAACTTCAATTTGTTTTTAAGCTGCAGAGTTTGAATTGCAGTTTTAAATAATCATATTTATAGCTTAATAATCTACAATTAAATTTTTATACCATACAAATACATAATATAGTTTACAATACCGTAATTAACTTGTTCTGCGTTCCAAATTATTTCTAATTCCTCAGCATCATTGTAATCTGCCTTCCTTTCATCTTCCAACTTTGCTTTAGTATAATCATTGTATTTTTGTTCTTTTATTTTTATACCAACTAACAGAAAATCCTCTTGTGCACCTGCATATCGTGCAATTAATCCTTCTTTTTGTGCTTCTGTTAATGTTGTTTCATCTATACGCTTCTTTATTAGTTCCAAATCAATAAATCTGACAATATCCATTATCTTACTTTTTGGGCTCTTTAAAAAAACATCAAAAAGCCGTCCCGTCCTTTTAAAACGAGGGCAATAAATCTCTCCTAACCATAAAATGGGTGAATTAAATAGTTCTGAACCTATATCATAAGCCCATTTGTGCCAGCTATTTTTTCTATCAGGTAAAAAATTATACTTATATTTTTTTACATATTCAAGGATAGTTTCCTTATCCCTGAAATAATAATCCTCTTTATATAATTCAACCAATCCCATATAATCATTATATTTTTTAGACATTTTATCGTTTCCTATTTCCTGATAACATGTACTCATGCTAGCACACAATTGCATATACGGAGTTACATCAAATTGGATATTCGTTTCTTTCATCTTTTGGTATTTTTCTTCAGCCCTTTTATAAAACGACAATGCTTGCTGATAATCTTTCATATCTAAATATACATTACCTATGCTTTTTAAAATGTTCGGCTCATAATTAATATCGGGCAATTTCCCATTCACTTTAAACCATTCAACTTCTTTCTGAGCGTCAATGTAACAACATAGGGCTTTATCTAATTCACCCATTTTCCTATAACATTGACCTATATTTAGCATTAAATCATACTTCATAGTCTTGTACGCTTCACTATCACCGTCTAGTTTTTCTATTTCTAATAAAATTTCTTTTGACTTGTTAAAATAAACCAAAGCCTTATCAATTTGTATGTGCTTATAAACATTGCCAATAGTTTTGGAAACGTTTAACTTACAACTTAAGAAAGATTTAACTTTGGCAAAACTTCCCTTTTCTATAATAGGATATTTTTCTTCAATACTTTTTAATTTTTTTAAGGCATTCTCATATCGGCCCTTATTCTTATCATAAATAGCAGACTCAAGGTTATTTTTGACAAAACTTTCAAAGTTAAGGAAATCATATATTTCCCTGCTCCCGCTTATTTCCAAATTCTTTTTCCCTTTATTGTTTTTTAATGCTTGTTCAGCCAAGTTAAAATATTTATTTGTGTTTATGTCATCACCTCGCTTGGAATATAAAGCGCCTAACTTACTGTAAATAGGTGACATTAAATGTGTAAGGACGCGCACGTCATATTTCTTAATGCTACTTAAAAACTCTTCTAACAACTCAATAGTAAAATTAATTTCCCCTCTTAACATACCCGTAATATCGCTCAATTCTGTTAATAACTCTGTCATCACGAATGAACTTAAACTAATTCTTTTGTTAAATGTAAATGGGTAGAATCTTTTCGTCAAAGCTATAAATAGATTTTTCAGTACCGTAAATTCCCACTCTTTAATATTTCTTTTGTCAGTATTTATTTTTACCATAAATATTTCTAAAACTTTATCACAACAATTATTAGTAATTAAACTGTTTAAATATATTTCATTTTTATCATTAATTAAGGCAGTGAACTCAATCATATACGCAATTATTTCATGCGATTTAATTTTTTTAAACTCTACATCATTAACCGTTAAAATATTAAGATCTTCAAGCCAATTCTTTTTAATCTTGTCAAGTCCTTCTGCACAATCATCACTCTCAACATAATCAATTAATTCCGGTCTCGTAACAGAAAGCAAATATCCGTCCGTATTATGGTCAATATTGATGATAGATTTTATTTCACCAAGATAAGCTAATTGTTTGAACGTAATATCGTTCTCACCAATCAAATGCGATAACACTTTCATTGCGACAGGCGTTTGAGCACGTTGCAACGCATAAATAATTCGCATAATCTCCTGAAAATAACTTTCACCATAAATTGATAATAAATACCCCAGCAACCCCTTTTCTGCCTGAGCCAACCCTTTCTCTCCCAAATGATTGTAAGCTGAAATTAAAGGCCAAACATTCATTATTTTTCCTTTGGATAAAGACAATATTTTACTTCCAAT
>CADBNU010000066.1 GCA_902796085.1 Heyndrickxia coagulans | reverse complement strand
TTTACCCTGTTCAGTTACGATCGCTTTTTGTTCATATCCATTTGTTTTTTCAATGCACATCTTAATCCAATTTAGCGTTTCTTCTCTGCTAAATGGTGGATATTGATCTGGCATGTTTAAATGTTTTGTTACTTCTTTATCTAAACACCATTGATATGATCTTCGACATCATCAAGAGTTAATTCTCTTAAAATTACTTCTGGCAGTTTCTTTGTACCCATATTTTTGTCACCCATATACCGTAATGATTCTATTGAGGAAAATGCAGTAAATACAATTATCGTAATCAGTGTTTTCCTGATGCATCTTTTTTTGAATAGTTTTAATTATAATAATCGTATTACAAAACCTAAATTCTTGTTTCTCAATCATTAACAACTAACTTAATAGAGCTAAAAGATTAACAACACGAGATATAGACCTAATAATGTAATAAATAAAGTCGGCAGGGTCAGAATAACCCCCACTTTAAAATAATAGCCCCATGTAATTTTTAAATCTTTAGAAGTTAAAACGTGTAACCATAACAATGTGGCAAGTGACCCAATCGGGGTCATTTTCGGACCTAAATCACTACCAATCACATTGGCATACACTAAAGCTTCTTGCCATCCCCCACTTGCTTCGGCAATGGCCAGGGAATTGATCATCACCGTCGGCAAATTGTTCATGATGGATGAAAGCACGGCAGCTAGAAAACCCATTCCCATCGTAGAAGCAAATAAACCAAAACTAGAGAGATGATCAATAAAATTGGTAAGAAATTGGGTAAGTCCGGCATTTTTCAACCCGTAAACAACGACATACATACCGATCGAAAACAACACAATCGACCAGGGGCATGTTTCATCACTTCCTTGACATTCACAACGGTCCTACGATAAGCAAAAATAATAAAAATGATGGCGACGATACTTGCAATTATGGATAACGGAATCGCAAAAGTTTCACTGAGGAAATACCCAATGAGTAAGACGAACAATAATCGCCATGACCATTTAAAAAGTAACGGATCTTTGACTGCTTCTTCGGGCTTTTTTAATGTTGATAGATCATATTGATTTGGAATGTTTTTTCGATAGACGATAGATAACATGAATAAACTACCAATTAAACTAAAAATCGTTGGAAGAAACATGCGCATAACGTACTGAAAAAAGCCAATATCAAAAAAATCAGCTGAAATGATATTAACTAAGTTACTGATAACAAAGGGTAATGATGTCGTATCGGCTATAAATCCAGACGCCATAATATATGGAAGATACATTTCCCTGGAAAAACCTAATGAACGGACCATGGCTAATACAATTGGTGTTAAAATAAGAGCCGTTCCATCATTGGAAAAAAACGCAGTCACAAGGGCACCAAGGAAAATGACAAAGATAAACATTTTGTTGCCATTTCCACCGGCCATTCGTGCCATATGTAATGCTGCCCATTCAAAAAAGCCGATTTTATCAAGAATTATGGAAATGATCATTAATGCCACTAACGTCAATGTCGCATTCCAAACTATCGAAACTACATGAACAACATCGGCGATTCCAACGACGCCGGTAATAAGCGCAAGCAACCCGACCATCGTAGCAGACATTCCAACTGAAAGTCCCATTGGTTGCCAAATGATTAAGACTAAAGTTAGAATGAAAATTAAAATGGACAATACAGCATACATATTGGTCTCCTCGTTATTGAAAAAATTGTGAGTAGAAAAAGGGTTATCTCTCATTGAGACAACCCTTTTGAACTTCCATCTTAGTTCGATACTAAGATTTCAGGTTTCCTACCTTTTAGTGGGTTTGTTTGCTCAATTGCAAACCCAACATTCAATAGAGTTCCTTCTTTAAAGGCTGGGCCGATAATCTGTAAACCAACAGGCATGTCACCTTTAAATCCGCATGGCACACTTAAGGCTGGCAGACCTGTTAAGTTTGCAGGACCCGTTAAGCGGATTGTATGTTCAACTAAATCTACTTGCTCCCCGTTCAAGTCTACTAAATTATCCCCGATATCCGGCATGACAATTGGTAATGTTGGTGCAATTAAGACATCGATCTGCGCGAAAGCCTTTTCAAAATCCTGTTTAAGTTGTCTCCTTAATTGTTGTGCCTGTAGATATTCAACCGCGGTGAATAGCTCACCTAGTTCAAATAGCATACGGATATCATGGCCAAAATCATCTGGACGAGCGATTAAATGACGATGATGAATGGTCGATGCTTCAGATAAGGAAGTAACTAACTCTGCATACTCCGCATACTTTAAGGCTGG
>CADBNU010000065.1 GCA_902796085.1 Heyndrickxia coagulans | reverse complement strand
GTTTACTAAAATTTATTAACTAGGTGATGTATATGAAAGTAGAAGCACAAGAAATTTCATTATCTATAGGTGGAAAAAAAGTTCTAAATCGCGAGAGTATTTGTTGCTTGCCTGGAAAGATGAGTGCGTTAGTAGGACCGAGTGGTTGCGGTAAGACTACATTGCTAAATTGTCTCGGTCTTTTACTTCCAGTTGATGAGGGATCAATTTTTATAGACGGAAATAATGTAACGAAATTTAATGCAGCATCTCGAAGGAAATTTTGGCGTGATTATGCAGCGTTTATACTTCAGGATTACGGTATTATGGATGAAGAAACAGTTGCGTTTAATGTAACGATGGAATCAAGTGTCTTTGGCCGAATTAAGGGTAATAGAGAACGGTTGACACAGGTTTTAAAACAAACAGGTCTACAAGGTAGAGAAGAAGAACTAGCCGGTCATCTTAGTGGTGGTGAAAAGCAGCGACTCGCACTAGCTCGAGCGATTTATAAAGATGCTAAAATTTTGTTTGTAGATGAGCCTACGGCTTCATTAGATGCAGATAATAGAAAGATGGTAATTGATTTATTTACTGAATTTGCCTCACGTGGTAGAACTGTCATTGTGTCTACACACGATCAAGAAATGATAGAAGCATGTGATGTTTTGCATGAAGTCGGAAAAAACAACGCTATTATAAAACAGGTATCAATCAATAACTCAGTTTAAGGGAGGAAAATATGAAATCTACCAACAAGCTTTATAAGTTTATCGGCATTATTATCGTTTTTTTACTATTTATAGGGTTATTTGCATATATAAATGGATGGATTCCCTTATCACCAAAGGATACTCATCCATCATGTGATCAATTACCATCTATTTCTGAAGCTTCTGCTTCATTAGAAAATAACCAAGATTTAGTCAAAGAAATTCAAAAGTTGGGGAATGAAATTACAGTAGAGGTTGGAAAACCGTGTAAGGATGACCAAGATAGAGGACTTATTATGATAACTTACGGTACAAACGAAGAAAGGGAGAAAATAGGGGAATTTCTGAGTCACCTTAGTGAAGAAGATGGATTTGGAGTTCCGGTATATCTAGTTAAGCGTTAGTTGTTTGTGAAGTGTTAATGAAAAATCGTTTTCTTGCATCCTTATTGTCTGTAAAAAAATTTCCTTTTATAAAAATTGCTATCGTAGTAAATTGTTGTTAGGATCTATATCCCTTTGTAATGGTTCGTATAAACTAAGTAAAATGGAGGTCTCACTGTTGTATAAACGTATTATAGCGATTGTGGCAGCCGTCATGTTCACTTTGCTGGCATTATTAGCCATTATTATCACAGACTTATTTGATCGGGACTTTCCACAAGCAATTGATGTTAAAAGTAGATTAATTTTAAACTTCAGTGAATCGGGTCTGTCTATTGATGAAGCATTTAAGTTACTTGAAGAATTAGATAAACGTTGGAATTTAGGCTTAGTAAAGGTTGCTCCAGATTTAACGAATGACGATGATCGGCAAATTTTCGTTCCTTTGAATGAAGGAGATTATCCTTCTGAAATTACTTGGTTTGGTAAAGATGAAGTTGGTAAAATAGTAGATAAAGAAAGATTGTCTACATCTTATCCAGACGGTTTTTATCTTGTAACTGGAGAGACTGCTCACTTGGATGAATTTGAAAACACTTTAGTTCATAGCTCAATCGATGTTGGACGAACAGATGCATCAATTATCCATAGCTTGGGCTTTGTAGTTCAGGAAAAAGGATTTACTGCAGCGGTTATTGCTTCATCTGCACTAATTGCAAGTATGGCGCTGTTTTGGCTTTCATTAAAAGCAAAGGGACGTGCTCTTCGAGTTTTGGCTGGTTCACACACTTTTAGGATTCAAACTCAAGATTTGTCAAGCTTTGGTGGCGGATTGATTATATCTGCATTTGCTGTTGCATGTATTTCAGCAGTTTATGTTGGTGTATATCATGGTTGGGCATATGTAGACTCATTTTTAAAGGCATTAATAATTCTATTACTAGCTGTCATTTTAATCTCGCTATTTGTTGCTTTAATTATGTCAATCGCAGCGTGGCCAACTGCTACTATGTTAGCTACTAGAGTACCGGCTGTAAAAAGTTTACGTTCCACAGCAATTGTAATTAAAATACTTACATTATTATTAATAATAGCGACAGCAGGTCCTGCATGGAAAGCTTTTAAACAATCGGAAATAACGGCAGCTGAAATGGCACAATGGAAGAAGCTCTCAGATCAAGTTGCTTTAGCTTTTGCAACCGAGACTGGTGAGATGGACAAATTGGAACCTCAAATTGGTGAGATGGTAAAAGATGCTGAATCGCTCAATCAAGTTGCATTATCATATACATTTACAGAAGATATGATGCCTCCAACAGGTTTAAAAGAGTTTTCGGCAATTTCCTATGTAAACCAAAGATGGCTTGATCTAGTTACATCGAACGTCCCTGAGCGATCGCTCAATCAGGTGTCTTTAACATCATTACCTGATGATCTAGTTCAAATGATAAAAGAGGATTTTAAGATTTGGTCAAGAAGTGGGAATTCAGAAGAATTAATAAAAAAATTTCAGTTCTTTATCCCGGTCGATGGTTATAAACTTCCTGTTTCAATTGGTGGGGGAGATGGGAAACTTCAATTTACAGATAAAGTATTAGTTGTCATGGTCCCTTCTCTCTACGAAGCTTATAATGATTCTTCATTGACTTCCATGGCTTCTACTGGAAATATAGTTTTTACTGGTGTAGATGCTACTCAGATGTTAATACATCGTCATCATTTGGATGTATTTTCCCTCAGAGAAAATGGTATAAAAGGTGAGTTGAGAATTGTTTACATTGCAGAAGAAGGGATTCTCCATGCCCAGTATGCAGCATATATTGTATGGGTGTTAAATTTTTCTTTAATAGCGTTGATAATTGCTTTTACAGTTGCTGCGGCCATTAGTGCTATGATAACTGCTATTTTACAAGCAAAACGTGATTTCCCATTACGTCTTTCAGGTTGTTCGTGGATACGAATAATTCAGGAAAGAATGGTTAAAGATGTTCTTCTTGTCTTAAGTGTTATATTTCTTGTTTCATTTGTACAAGGAACTGATGAAATCATAGCAATATTAATTGCAGGTATGTATGGTTTGGTTGTTTTACCATTGAGTCATTGGGTAGCTACAAATTGGTGTTTTAATGGTGTAATTAGACGTAAAATCTAATATAAAATCAAAACATTTTTTAATATAAAGTATTTAGTTTTATATAAGATAAGGAAGACATAAACAGAGGTGTTAATTAACCTCTGTTTCTTTTGCGAATAGTTATTACAAATTATATATCCGATATCGATTGACATCATTTTTATTACCGCCTATTTTCAATACAAATGACTATTGTATACTTGCCCCTTTAGCCTCATGTTTTTATTGAAATCTCATATCTACTAATTTCATTGAATTGAGGACTAAAAAACGAAACGGGCATTATATTTTTAATAAATCAAATCGCACTACTATAGTGAAGAACAGGTAAAATAGGTATATTTAAAGTTTTGATTGAGTGATGATTAAATTCATAAATTTATTAAGAAAATGAAGTTATTTGTGAATCTAACACATGTAGGAGGGATTATGTGAATATACGCAAGGCTACTATAAATGATATATGGAAATTAGTAGATTTAAGAAAAGTACAACTGATAGATGAAGGTCAAGAACCGATGTCTGATGTAGATCAGCATATGTACGAGTTTTTTAAAAACAGATTTATGGAAGATTCGATTATACAGTATTTAGTAGAGGATAGGGGAGAAATAATAGCAACAGGAGCTGTCATATTTTACGAGTTTCCACCAAGTTTTACGAATATAAGTGGAATAAGAGCATATATTGCCAATATGTATACGAAAGATGAATACCGTGGGCAAGGTCTTGCTAAGAAAATATTAAATAAATTAATCGAAGAAGTGAAGGCAAAAGGACTAACAAAAATATTCCTTCAAGCTTCTGAAATGGGGAGACCTGTTTACAAAAAAGTGGGATTTCATGAAGTAGAGTATTATTTAGAAATGGATCTTTCATGATGTTAACGATTCAACTATTTTTAAGGTTTTATGAAATGAAGCAGCGGATAGCTTATAGTCTAGTGTTCTTTCTACTATAGATTCAGGTGACCACCTAAAAAATTGTTCCTGTTGAAATAGAATTCGATATTTAATTCAGAAGATTTGAATTAGGTTAAAAATTTAAAGTATAATTAAATGGAAGAAATCTTTTCTCTTGTAATAGTAAGTAAAGAGATGAATATGTTTCTTTAATCTTTAAGAAGGGAATGATCTATTTGACGACGAGTGTAAGACAATTTGGCATGACCATTAATGGAGAAACGGTTTATACGAAAAATACTTTACCTGTTATAAACCCAGCAAATGAAGAAGTAATTGCCCAAGTTCCCCATGCTGATGAAAATGACTTAAATCTTGCAGTTCATGCTGCAAGGGCTGCTTTTCCATCTTGGGCAGCACTATCAGTGGAAGAAAGAGCACAAATGTTAGAAGAATTTGCTGATGCGATCGAACAAAACAGTGAAGAATTAGCACGTCTATTTACATTAGAAATGGGAAGACCGTATCAAGGTGCGTTACAAGAAGTGTCGGGAGCGGCAAAAACAGTTAAATTTTATGCAAAACAAAGATTACCTCGTGAAATACTCCAAGATAAAGACACTCACTATGTTGAAAAGTATTATACACCTCTAGGTGTGGCAGGACTAATTGTCCCGTGGAATTTCCCAGTTTCATTGGCTGTTTGGAAGGTTTCTCCAGCACTATTAACTGGAAATACTGTTGTTTTAAAGCCTTCTCCGAATACGCCCTTAACAACATTATATTTAGGAGAACTCGCGAAAGATATTTTTCCGAAAGGGGTCTTTAATGTTATTACTGGTGCCAATGAATTGGGAGCTTGGATGACAGAACATAGCGGTATTGATAAGATTAGTTTCACAGGATCAACTGGTACTGGGAAAAAAGTGATGCAAGGGGCAGCAATTAATCTTAAGCGGGTAACGTTAGAACTAGGTGGTAATGATGCAGCTATCGTTTTGGAAGATGCTGATCCAAAGAAAGTTGCTAAACCACTATTTTGGGCAGCCTTCTTAAATACGGCACAAGTTTGTGTTGCAACAAAGCGTTTATATGTTCATGAAAAAATTTATGATGAGTTATTAACAGAGCTTGTCAATTATGCTAAAACTGTTAAAGTTGGCGACGGGATGGATCCAGAAACACAACTTGGTCCACTTCAAAATAAAACGCAATATGAAAAAGTGAAAGGAATAATTGAGGATACGAAAAGGTCGGGAGCAAAGATTGTATTAGGTGGGGAAATCGACGAATCGAAACCAGGTTACTTTATCCCAATTACGATCGTTGATAATCCGGCCGATGATTCTCGCGTTGTTGTAGAAGAAGCCTTTGGTCCGATTTTGCCAGTATTAAAGTATCATGATTATGATGATGTCATTCAAAGAGCTAATAATACCATTTATGGTCTAGGTGCATCCGTTTGGGGAGAAGATCTCGCGTTGGCTAGGTCAATAGCTGATCGATTGGAAGCAGGAACAGTGTGGATCAATGAAGCTCAAGTGCTCCATCCGAAATTCCCGTTTGGTGGACACAAACAATCTGGAATTGGTGTTGAGCATTCGTTAGAAGGGATTACCGAGTATACGAATACGAAAGTTGTCATGATAAGAAAAAATAAATAGAAAGGTAGAATTTCACGAATGCTATTAATTCAAAAAAGATGCTTAAAACGCACGGGCTTTTCCGTGCGTTTTTTTGTGAAAAAAATCGAGCTAGCCAAAATACAAATTGCATTAATTTCTATTTATTTTATAAAAAGTCTTTACGTAGTTCTTCGTTAGAGCGAGGTGAGATATAACTCAGTGGTACATCAAACACAGTTTTGGCACCGTATTGATTTTCTTTATATAGTCGGTAAGCTGCCCGTGCATAAGCGACTAATACACTAGCGGTAAACTCAGGGTTACTATCAAGTTTTAATGAAAACTCGTAGATTTGGTTGTTGTTATCTCCGGTTTTACCACCACGAATGACGAATCCACCGTGTGGAGCTTTTGAATGATTACGTTGAAGTTCCTCTTCTGTAATAAAATGTACTTCCGTATCATAGTCCGCAAAGTAGTTTGGCATTGTTTTAATTGTCTCTTCAATTTTTGCTTTGTCAGCACCTTCTTCAGCAACAACATAGCAGACACGACGGTGTTTTTCTGCGGTTGTTAAGGTTGGATTTGCACCACTACGTACTTTATCTATTGCTTCATCTGATGGAATAGTATACTGAACACCGTTTTTTACTCCTTCAACACGTCTGATCGCATCGGAGTGTCCTTGGCTTAGACCTTTCCCCCAAAATGTGTAGTTTTCACCATTTGGTAAAATGGCATCGGCCATAACACGATTAATGGAGAATAAACCAGGGTCCCAACCAACTGAAATCATAGCAATCTTTTTTCCTTCAGTTGCAGCTTTATTCACTTTTTCATAAAATTCAGGGATTTTCGCATGGGTATCAAAACTATCGACTGTATTGAAATGTTTTGCAAACTGCGGTGTTTGTTCAGGTAAATCTGTAGCCGAACCGCCGCAAAGTAACATGACATCAATTTCATCTTGATAATCTAAAGCTGTTGAAATATGTTCAACTTTAACATGAGGAATATCAATATGTAAGTCTTGCGGGTTTCTTCTTGTAAAAATAGCCACTAGTTCCATATCTTGGGATTGTTGGATTGCCTTTACTGTACCTTTCCCTAAATTACCATAGCCAACTATACCTAATCGGATTCTTTCACTCATAGCCTTCACTCCTTGTCCATAATTAAGGTAAATGATCTATCATGTTAATTTATTCACACAACCAGATCATTCATTTGTATTTTTAATTATATCTATTAAATATGTAATCTGTAAATAAATTGGAAATAGATTATTTTATATAGAAACATTAAATATAGATAAAAAGTCAGAAAAACTTTTGAAAACGTTACTTGTGGTCATCGCATTATTTTCAGTTTATAGAATTTAATATTTTATTTCGATGAATTGAAAAATTTTAAAAAGGTATCTTGTCCAGGTTCATTTTTTGATTTATGATATAAACATCACATATCCTAAGCTTAAAGGAGTTTTGAGATGAAGCTGATTTACCAAGGCAAGACGAAGGACGTTTATCAATTAGAAGATGGGAACTATATGTTAAAATTTAAAGATGATGTAACTGGTGTAGATGGTGTATTTGACCCTGGCGCAAATTCTGTTGGTTTAACAATTGAAGGAGCAGGACGTTCTGGTTTGAAATTGACGAAGTACTTTTTTGAATTGTTAAATGAAAAAGGGATTCCAACACATTATATTAATGCTGATATTGAAAATGTAACCATGACCGTAAAACCAGCTGAAGTCTTTGGAAAAGGACTTGAGGTCATTTGTCGATATCGCGCAGTTGGTAGCTTTTTCCGTCGTTATGGATTATATGCAGAAGAAGGCCAGCCCCTTGATGCTTTCGTTGAAGTAACGATTAAAGATGACAAAAGGGAAGATCCTACGATCAGCGAAGATGCGCTTGATATGCTTGGAATCTTATCAAAAGCAGAATATAAAGTGTTGAAAAAGTTAACCCAAAAAATTGCAGGGATTGTAAAAAATGAACTTGCGAAAAAGCAAATTGAATTATACGATATTAAATTTGAATTTGGTCGTGCTGGAGAGAATAAAGAAATTGTCTTGATTGATGAAATTTCAGGTGGAAATATGCGTGCTTATAAAGATGGCAAATATATCGAGCCATTAGAACTTGAAAAATTAATATTACAATAATTCGTTTGAGTACTTTTTTCAATGGTAAAGGATTCATATTAAAGAAAAAAAGGTCCCGTCACAGGTAAATCTGACGGGACCTTATCATTCAATTGTCAGTTTGATTACAAAATTTATTTTCTAGAAAAACGACAGTGTGAAAATAAAGGGAAGTTAAACGATTCAGTGTAACCCTTAAAGTCTTCTTATTTTAAATATCTTCTTGCACCCGCATATTCCTCGCCATATCCAGGAGCTCTGTAATCATCGATTCGAACAGTAGAAGCAGTATTTGGTGAATGAATCATCTTTCCGTTTCCAATATACATACCGACATGGTGGACTCGACCCTTTCCTTCATCATAGGCAAAAAAGATTAAGTCACCAGGTTGTAAGTCTTCTTCTGCAACAGGTGTGCCGTGGACAGCCTGGACAGATGAATCACGAGGAATGGTAATGCCATGAGCTTTATAAATCGTATGGGTAAATCCAGAACAATCGAAACCGAATCCGGACGTACCTGCCCACAAATAAGGGAGACCCATGAATTGGTAGGCAGTTTTCAATAAATCATCGGCTGTTGGCTCGGGAATTTCTTCAACCGAATGATAAATTTGTACATCTTCTTTTTTCATCCACTTTTGCCCGTCGCTTGGTGTTAAAACTTTAACGGTATGTTTGGTTTCAGCAATGATTGGTAGTCTCGTATTGAAACTAATTTCCATGAAAGACTTTTTTAGTTTTGGATCATCGTAGAGCCAAGCGGTTGGTGAATTAACTTGAGCAAATGGCTTTTTTTCTAAAAATTCCTCAAATTTTTCATTTGTTGTTAACTGTTCCGCCGGCATCCAACCAGGATAACCAATCTCTTCTCTAGGTGTTGGTTGACCATGAACGGCAACTTTCACCCAGTCGCCTTCTTTATCTAGCACGGTTACTTTCATCCCTAACAATGCCTGAGTCTCTAAGTTTCCTACAAGCCAAAGTTTTTCTTCATAGGTCATTGATTTCGTCCATTTCCATGGGAGCGCAGGATTAGTAAGTGCTGGTTCATCAATTGGACGTGCGATATCTGGATCAGTCCAAACGGTTGCAACAGATACATCGATATAGGCAGTATCACCAACCTTAATTTTGTCCGAAACAGTGTTAGCATGGACTGGAGTAAAAGAGGTGAAAAGGAGACCGATGACCGTCACTAATGTGAATAGCCATTTTTTCATCATAACCACATCCTTCTTTCAAATTTATTGAGAAACGGGATGAAATCCTATTCCCGGAATCTCCTCTAGATGTATTTGCGAATTCCTAAAATAACGATCAACTTTATGATCATTGAGCCATAAAGGTGAGTCGAGATCGACTTTTTTGATGTTCGGATGTGCTACTGCTAAATGAGCGGCTGCTAAAACGGATAGTGAGGATTCCATCATGCAACCGATCATACAAGGAATTCCGGCAGTTTCTGCAATGCTAGCAATCTTACAAGCTTCTAAAAGACTTCCTGTCTTCATTAATTTAATATTTATTAGGTCTGCTGCTTTCTTATTTACGATTTTAATAGCATCTTTAGCTGAATAAACACTTTCATCAGCCATAATTGGTATATTTACCCGTTCACGTACAAATTTTAGTCCATCAAAATCCCATTGGGGGACGGGTTGTTCAATAAATTCAATAGGGAAATTTCTACTTTCAAATTCGCCAATGATTTTTATTGCTTCTTTAGCAGACCAGCCTTGATTAGCATCAATCCGTAAAACAATGTTGTCGCATAAATGATCATAGATTGCTTGAATTCGTTCCAAATCCTTTTGTGGATCATTACCCACTTTAATTTTTAAAATTGAAAATCCTTGCTCTACCGCTTTTATAGCATCGTGAACCATTTCATCAGGTTCATTTAAACTTATCGTCATATCGTTTATGAGTGAATTCGTTCTTCCTCCAAAAATTTGAAAGAGGGGAACTTTGAGCAGTTTTGCATAAGCATCATACAAGGCAATACTTAAAGCCGCTTTTGCACTTGTATTGCCGATACAACTTGTTTGAATGATCATTTCATTTTCGGCAATATTTTCAATCTCTTTCCCAAGTATGCTTGGAAAAAGCAGTTGTTCCAATATATTTTTCATACCAGAAAGGGAGTCTCCGGTGACTTTTTCCGTTGCGACACCGGAACCATATCCTGTTATTCCATTTTCAAGTGTTATTTTTACAATTAAACTTTGAATGTCAAAGGCAGTACGAACGGCAGTTTTAAACGGTCTCTTTAAAGACGTCCGTTCAGTTTGGATTTGTGCATCAACAATTTTCATAAAAGCCCCTTCTTTCAGTTTATAGTGCTGATAATATTTGAGCGGTTATGATACCAAAATAAGTTCCTAATAAATTTCCTAATAATGCCATTAATACACCAACAGGTACTAGTGCTCTATGATAGGCTCCTGCTAAAACTGGGGCAGATGCCATTCCGCCGATGTTGGCTAAAGAAGCCACACCCATCGTAAATAGGTCTAATTTGAACACTTTAGCTACAAAAATCATTGCCAAAGCATGGATGAGCAAAATCATAAATCCTGAAAGTATATAGATCGGTGCTTGGAAAATTTGTGAAAAGTCTGCATGGGATGCAATTAAAGCGATAATAATATAAAGCATTACTCTTGAAATTTCGTTTGATCCAGGAATTTTTGCAACCGGTGTAACAGCTAATCCTAATCCTATAATAGATGCAAAAATAACTGTCCAAGTTGTTGCATTAAATACTGCTCCAATTGCTGGTAAACTATTTCCAATTTCCCAGCAGACTGCTGAAATAAAAATACTTCCACCAATAAGGACCATCAGTTCAGAAAAACCGATTTTTCCATCGTTTTGTTCATTCGATACTTCTAATTCATTTGGTACTGCACTATTTTTTGCACCTGTCCAACGATTAAAACGGGATGCATGAGGAACAAGCCAAAACATAAACATGACCCAAATTGAATAATTAATCGTGTCCATAATAAGTGCATAGCCAAAAATATTTTCAGGGACATCTAATATATCTTGTAATGCGACCATATTAGCCGATCCACCGGTCCAGCTTCCGCTTAGTGCTGCAAATGCTTTCCATGTGTCTTCAGCATAAAATCCTTTCAACAATAAATATGTAATTGTAAAACCTAGAACAATCGTAATTGCAGCAAAGAAGAAGGTCAGTAGTAGTTTTGGTCCCATTCTAATAATCTTCCGCAAATCACATTGTAACAGCATGAGTAGAAGCATAGCTGGTAGTAATAAATTTTTTACTTCTGTGTATACAACATCATTGGAAGTGCTGTCACCAAAGACGCCAGCTGTCTGTAAAATGGCTCCAAAAATATAGATGAGAACAATGCCAGGAATGATTTTAAATAGCTTCCTATCTTTAAATTTTTTTTCAGAATAAGCTACACTAGCAGTTAATAAAAGTAACACCCCTAAATAAAGAATTCCATTTTGAATCATATATTTTACCTCCTATTTAAAATATAAAAACCCAACAAATAGGTATATCAAAAACCTATTTGCTGGGTTTCATCTGCGGTTCATTTAACAGACGAAGCAGCATGAACAAATTTCATGTATTTTAAATGTGCATTTTTAAAAGCGACGATTAATGCTTTTTGTGAAGATCCAAAATAGCGATTTTTTATCTTCGATGTGACTTGTTCAACATCAAGAATGGAAGCGCCGATAAACAAACTTTTAATGAATTGTCTTGTTAATTCAAGCGTTGTTGAACAATCCGCATCCACAATGATGTTGTTGTCTTTATTCACTACTAATCCAATATAGAAGGCGTTATATTTTTGTGTGATCGGATTATTGACCGCTGTTTTTGCATCTCCTATAATAAAAACGGTTTCATTTTTTTGCATATTATCACCAGCCTTCACCATCTACGTTAAGGGACATTTGTGAGGAAATCACAAATGATTCTTATCGTATGTTCTAGGCTATATTTCTATTTTTAATAAAATTCGGAACAATGTCAATTAAAAAATGAATAATATTAATCATTTATAAATTTAATAGATTTTAAATAGACTTCAAGATTTTTACTCAGCTTTATTTTTTTCTGCTGCAGCTACAATAAATAGAATGGCGACAAACAAAATACTTCCTCGCAAGAACATCCCTGACCAAGAGTCAAAAGGAAAAATTCCGCTCAATAATATTAAACAAATTCCGACTAGAATGTTTACTTGTTTTGGGAGAGACTTCAATTTATTAAACATTTTTTCACCTTTTCAAGTAGTTCATATTGCTATATTTTAGAAATATTATAACATAAATCTGACAAACTGAAAGAGTTTTCAAAAAGTAATAAGAGTCGTCAATGGTATTGTATGTATATTGGAAATGACTCTACCCTTTTGAAAAGCTCTAGAACCTTTATTTGAAATAAAAACAAAACCTATCGAAGTGATAGGTTTGTTAAATAAAAGTATATTTTGTAAGCAAATGGGTGACTTATCTTGCCATTAAAATATGCTTAGCTTGTAGTTTTTGGAAAGTAGATGCAATAGTTTCATACCAGCAATACTGTTTCCTTTGTCATCGAGTGCAGGGCCAAAAATACCAATTCCACATTTACCTGGTAAGGATCCCATAATTCCCCCAGCTACTCCGCTTTTAGCCGGTATACCTACTTTGATTGCAAACTCCCCAGAGGCATTATACATTCCACATGTAACCATAAACGTTTTACAAATTCTTGCAACATCCCGAGGTAAAATTTGCTTATTCTTGATTGGATCTACTCCATCCATTGCAAAAACTAAACCTATTTTCGCTAAGTCAAGGCAAGTCATTTCTATTGCACATTGCTTTGTATATAACTCCATTAATGTTTCCGTATCTTCTGTTATAATATTGTGTTGTTTTAAAAAATAGCAAAGAGCCCGATTTAAAAAAGCTGTATCATACTCTGATTTGGCTACAGTTTCACTATAGTCTACTGTATCATTATTTGCTAAAAGTTTAATAAAGTTGAGCAAACGTCCTAGTCGTTCTTCAGTTGAACTTCCTTTAATCATTGATGTAACAACTAGGGCTCCTGCATTTATCATCGGATTTAATGGTTTGGCTGGCTTCATTGTTTCTAATTTAGCAATAGAGTTGAATGGGTCACCAGTTGGTTCCATACCTACTCTTTCAAATACATAGTCATAGCCTCGATCCATCAATACAAGTGCTAAGCTGATTACTTTGGAAATACTTTGTAGAGTGAATTTTTTATTTATTTCTCCTGCTGATACAAAGTTGCCATCAGGATAATGAATAGCAATTACTAAATCTAAAGGATTTGCTTTCCCTAATTCTGGAATGTATGTGGCCACTTGACCGTTCTTTGCTACTTTTTTTGCTTCCTCAACATAATTCCTCAGTTCTTCATTTGAAAAAATTAACATATCATCACCTTTAATAGTTTATACGAATAAGGAAAATTCATGTAAGAAAATATGGATGATTAACGATTGTGTTAATATCTATATAAATAAAGTTTGGCAACCAATGATTTTTACAAACAAGACGTATAAATGCTAACGATTGGAATAGAGGGACTTATAATAAGTAATTTTTTTAGTGTAAATTTATACAATGTCGGTTTAGGTGAGAAAATTAAATCCTTTTTCAGCCAAATGATAACGGGACAAGATTGAGTGAGAAAAGGATTAAAAAATACATTATAGTCAGCTGTATCAAGGGAAAGCGGTCCATTGTTTTTGTGAACAAACAATGGACCGCTTATTATACTGAATCGAATTATTGTGTTTATTAATTATGATTTTCAAGTGAGACAAGTCGCAAATAACGATAAACACTAGATTCCGACATTCCCATAACTTTTGCAACTTCTGATATTGTCCCTTTAATTTCAAACACACCATACTCTTTCAATTTCGCAATTGCTTTTTGTTTTTGATCAGGTGATAATTGAGCACCTGATTCAATAATATCTTGATCAATGACTGAATAGATGATGTTATGGATGTTTTCGGATAAGTTTTCAACAGGTTGTTCTTGGGCTGCTTTTTCTTCGATATATTCTATATCCCAGTTTAAATTCGCCAAATTTAAAATATCCTTTGCTACTTTTCGGTAAGCATCCGCATCAAAATTTATACAAAGAAGGCCTACTAACTTGCCTTCATGGTCTTTAATAAATTTTGTTGAGGAACGAAACTTTTTCCCTCTAGGACCTTCCCCAACATAATTGACAACATGATCCTTTTCTAAATATACTTTTTCTTCAATTAATTTTCTAGCATAGTTCGTTAGAGGACCATTTAAGGACCTTCCACTTAATTCACCATTGACTATGTGCCCAATATGCGAGCCGCCGTCAGGGTGTAAGATATGAAGTACTAACTCATATCTCGGTCCAAGTAATTCTCCAAAATAGTTCATGATATTTTTATAGTGACGAAATAGCTCTTTATCCAATTCAGTAGTCCTCCTCTATAACACACTCTCATTATTTAAGATGAAATATCTTCAATAAAAAATGATGAAAATGATAGATGGGTAGTTTCTAATATTATGAATAATCAAATTAGAGGTACTCCTTTATTAAAATAATTATAACATAGTTTGAAATTTGTAGTAAAAATTTATTACGGAAATAATATTTTCTTAAATACAGTTGACAATCTATTTTTGCTATGATAATTTTTAATCACAATAATAAATTATTATTTTGATAATTTTTTGTTATAATAATTAGAAAATATTTTTATAATCAAAATTTTAAAAAAGATAGAATGGGATTTCTTCGGATTTAATGGAAACCCTTTCAAATAAATTTACTCGCTAATAGTTATGAATGTGTACACTATTGGTAGAAAAGGAGGATTGGCTATGAACGTGGTTATGAAAGAAAAAAAGGTAGTTAATTACAAAAGTTGTTTTGATGTGATTGGACCGGTAATGATCGGCCCTTCGAGTTCACATACTGCAGGAGCTTTAGCTATTGGGGTAGTTGCAAATAAATTATTACAAGGGCTTCCTAAGAAAGTCGTTGTAAAATATTATGAATCATTTGCAGAAACACATAAAGGACATGGGACGGATTTTGCTATTATTGCAGGCGTGTTAGGGTTTGCAACAGATGATAGTCGTGTTCCTAATTCTATTAAAATAGCAAAATCTCAAGGTATTGACATAGCTTTCGTGGAAGAAGCCGGTGATAGTCCTGCTGGTCATCCTAATACAGCAGATATTTATTTAGAAAATGATCAACGAAGTATTCGTGTTGTTGGGATTTCGGTAGGTGGCGGATTAATTAAAGTGAAACATATTGAAATTGACGGTTTTAGTCTGAAACTTGAAGGTTCTCTGCCAATATTGATAGCGATTTCTGAAAAGTTGAATCTTGAACTAGAACTAGGGAGAATCTTTAAAACGTATAATGTCGAAATTAACGACTCACAAAATCTGAAAAAAGATGGTAAATACCTATATGCGTATAATTTAGAATCAAAATTAAGTAACGAAGCACATCAAGAACTTAACAACCTCAAAGATATTGCAAATATCATCATACTTTAAACACCAGGGGTGAGACAAAATGTACACATCTATTAAAGAAATAGTTGAAGCAGCGAATACGAGGAATAAAAAAATATATGAATTAGCCATTGAACAGGAAATGGAAGTAACGAAAGCTTCCTACGAAGAGATTTGGCGAAAAATGGAAAAAAACTTGGAAACGATGGAAAATGCGGTGAACAAAAGTATTGAAGGTGACGGTGTATTTTCTCCTACAGGTCTTACTGGTGGGGACGCGGTAAAAATAAAAAAATATCGTGAAGCCGGCAAAACGTTATCAGGTGATTTAATGATGTTAGGCGTACAAAATGCTGTAGGAACAAATGAAGTAAATGCAGCAATGGG
>CADBNU010000064.1 GCA_902796085.1 Heyndrickxia coagulans | reverse complement strand
GTGAAAAATTTGTACAGCTCATTAAAGGTGTATTAACAAAAATGAATCAGGCATAAATCAAAAGGCTGCAATTTCCTTTGCAGCCTTTATTTTTATATTTTTCTTCTTTTACGATGTTTTATTATAAAGAAAGACTCGTCAGAAAGTCTGATTTTAGAGATCATGGAGAAGTTCATTGGCGGACGCACTTCCAGTAGCACGGTCACAGCCCATTTTAAACACAAGTGCGTTTACGGGGTCTTCGCGCCTCGTGTGCCCGGCCTACCTATCGGAACAATTGCTGCTTTTTCACTGGAGTCTCTGCCAATGGTTCCCAAGGATCCGCTTATGATGACTCATTGAAAAGCCCTGTTTAAAATTTACACTCCTACCACTTTATCTAAACTATTTTTATCATTATATACATCTTCATTTAATTCACCTGTAATCTTACTTGTTAACACACCGGACATCATACTTCCGCTTACATTTAAAGCTGTACGTCCCATATCAATCAGTGGTTCGACAGAAATTAAGAGCCCAACAATCGCGATCGGTAAATTCATAACTGATAAAACAATTAAAGATGCAAAAGTTGCTCCGCCACCTACACCAGCTACACCGAAGGAACTAATCATAATAACTAAAATAAGTGAAATGATAAATCCTGGATCAAGAGGATGAATGCCCACAGTTGGAGCAACCATTACCGCTAACATAGCTGGATAAATACCTGCACACCCATTTTGACCTATGGATAATCCAAATGGTCCAACAAAGTTGGCTACTCCTTCAGAAACACCATAACCATCGGTTTGTGTTTTAATATTTAGTGGTAAAGCCCCCGCACTGGAACGAGCAGTAAAAGCAAATGTTAATACAGGTATCCCTTTTTTCACAAATATAACTGGATTTAATTTTGCAAATGCTATCAGCAGTAAATGCACAATAAACATTGCAATTAGAGCAACATAAGAAGCGATAACAAATTTTCCTAAGTTTACAATGGCAGCATAATTACTTGTTGCTGCTACTTTAACCATTAATGCTAAAACACCAATTGGTGTAAGTCTCAAAACTAATGTAACGATACGCATAACGATGGCATAAAGTGCATCAATGATTTTTTTAAAAAGTTCTCCTTGTTCAGGCTGTTTCCGTCTTACACCTAAATATGCCATTCCAACGAAACTTGCAAATATCACGACTGCAATGGTAGACGTTGGACGAGCTCCAGTTAAATCTGCAAATGGATTTGACGGAAAGAAGGATAAAATTTGTTCAGGAATTGTCATATCCTCAACCATCGCTGCACGTTCTGTCAATTCTTGATTTCGAGCATGTTCCGCTTCACCAGCTTGCAGTTCCATACCATCTAAACCAAATCCAATAGATGTTGCAATTGCAATTGCAGCGGCGATACCTGTTGTTATAATTAATATCCCGATACCATAAAAACTAATTTTACCGAGGTTTTTAGAAAGGGTTACCTTTGTAAATGCCCCGACAATTGATATAAAGACTAAAGGCATAACAACCATTTGTAACAGTTTTACATAACCAGACCCAACGATATTAAACCATTCGATCGTATGTACAGTCACGAAAGAATCTGTACCATATATTAAATTAATGATTATACCAAATAATAGCCCTAAACCAAGTCCTGTAAAAACACGCTTCGAAAATGAAACATGTTTCTTTTGCATGAAAAATAAGCCCATTATGAGTGCAATCAGGACAACAATATTAATGATGATAAATAATGTATCCAAAGAAGTACCTCCTCTTTTCATTTTTATACAATATATATTGTATAACATTTATTAATATAATATAATAATTCCTATTGGTAAAGTATGAATTGAAAGTTTAATAGCGACGAAGAAAAAACCCGTCCCTTGTAACAAAAGAGACGGGTGAATTTATATTTCTTATGCAATTTTTGTTTGCATCTTTTTGTTTGATGCTTTTTTTTGACGGATGCGTAGGAATATATTGTTCGATAATAATGAAGCAATAATTAAAATTGTTCCGATAACGTCGAAAAGCGTTACTTGTGTTCCTTGGAAAATGGAAAGTATTAATGTAGTTACTGGCACGAAATTAATAAACAGCAGTCCGTTTAAGGATGATAGAATACTAACACCGAAATTCCAACCAAGTAAAGCAATAAGACCTGGAAATATAATCATAAACAATAAGTGTGGTGATACAGTCGTAATTACTTCAAAGGACGGTACAGGTGTATATCCTGTCAAAGTTGTACCTATTGTAACGATAATTGCCGTAACGGTTCCAAGCAAACAAGTTAGTGTTGAATATCTTAAAGTTGACCAACCTTTAAATTGACTTCCTCCCATTGTGTATATAACCCATCCAATAACCGCAATAAATATGAGGAATGTCGGCATAATGTCTTCTGTCGAACTAAAAAACGTTCTAAGATCTCCTTTGGTAATGACAAGCAGCGCCCCAATAAAAGCGACACATACACATAATAACGTGTAGCGATATGGACTCTGTCTAAAGATTAACCATGCAATGACAACGGAAATCATTGGCATAAGCGACTCCATAATTGAAGCAGCCATCACCCCTGGTTCTCCTAACAAATCTTCTCCCCAAAAGATGAATAAATTGTAAACCGTGAAAGCCATCGTTCCAAAGAACCACAGCTTAAAACCTTTACCTTCAAAACGAAAGGCTTGTGTTCCTTCTTTCCAAAATAACAAGATAACTAGAATTATTGTGACCGCGCCGTATCGGAAAATTGTAAAATAAAAGGGATCAATATATTCAAAAGCAGCATGTGCCACTGGAAACATTGCCCCCCATGATACTGCAGCAATAAAGCATAAAAATGCACCTAATAAAACACTGTTTTTCAATTCCCTTCCCCCTTTACACGATGGCAACTACTTTTAATTCTAACTATTTTATACATCTTGTAAAATGAATAAAAATGATGAAATCCATCATTTTTTTTGATAATATAAATCTAACTACGATCCATTATAAGGGGTGGAAACTATGGAACTAAAAGACTTGAAGATTTTTCAAACTGTCGCTGAAAAAGGGAGCGTTACAAAAGCAGCCAAAGAATTAAACTATGTCCAATCAAACATAACTGCACGTATTAACAAACTTGAAACTGAACTAAATACTGTACTGTTCAATCGTCACCGCCGGGGGATGACTCTAACGCCTGAGGGTAAGAAACTATTAGAATATTGTAAAGAAATTTTGTTACTAACAGTGGAAATGAAAAAAGCGGTTCAAAGCAAAAACGAACCTTCTGGAAAACTAGATATTGGCACGGTTGAAACGGTCTACCATTTGCCTAAAATATTATCTTATTTTATAAAACAATATAAAAAAGTCGATTTATCTTTATATACAGGTGTAACAGAATCTTTGGAGCAAGATGTGTTAAATCATAAATTAGACGGAGCCTTTGTTTCTGAATCTGAGTTTCATCCTGATATTGTAAGCCACGAAGTATTTCAAGAAGAACTTGTTTTAATCGCGAATAAACAACTTCACTCATTAGAGGAATTAGCAGAGGAACCAATTCTTTGTTTTAGTAAAGGATGCGGCTATCGTGCAAGGCTAGAACGTTGGTACCGCGACCAACATATTACTCCACATAAGGTGATGGAATTTGGCACGTTGGAAACTATATTACGAAGTGTAGCAATGGGACTTGGCATTACCTTTGTTCCAAAATCTGCAGTAACAAACTGGGAATTAAACGGGTTCATTAAATGTCATGAAGTCCCTGACCAATACAGTAAAATAAAAACCGTTTTTATTCGAAGAGCCGATGCGTATTTAACTTCATCAATGGAGAAATTTATTGAAACCATTGAAGAAAATAAAAAAATTCTCAATCAACAATCGTTCAAATAGGTGGGAATCATAGAGAAATCTAAACAGGTCGGATTAACAAAGATATCTATGATATACATATTTCGAATAAAACAATTCCCCTGTTCAATTCATGTTTTGTTTATTCTTCTAACGAATCATTCATAAATGAAAGTATTATTTAATCTGAAATAGAAAATAAAGGAAGGTTAGCCATGAAAAAAGCTTTACTTTCTTGGAGCGGTGGTAAAGATGCTGCTATTGCACTTACAGAAATTTACAAAAATAAAGACTACGAAATTGTTGCCCTGTTAACAACTTTAACTGAAGACGACAAACGAGTCAGTATGCACGGAGTTCGAAAAGCGTTACTAGATGAACAAGCCAAAATGTTGGAACTCCCTATTGAATATGTATACATTCCACCCCATGCAAATAATCAATTATATGAACAGAGAATGAAAAAGTTGTTATCTAAATACTTAAATTATAACGTTGATACGGTTATTTTCGGGGATTTATTCATTGAAGAAATTCGTCACTACCGGGAAAATCAGCTTTCGAACATCGGAATGAAAGCTGTTTTTCCCCTTTGGCAAAAGAAACCGGAAGATTTAATAAACAAGTTTTTGTATGAGAAATACCAAGCTGTAACCGTTTGTATCGATCAAAACGTTTTACCCGTCTCGTTTTTAGGTAAACCACTAAACGAAAAATTTTTTTCTAAGCTACCAGAAACGGTAAATATTTGTGGTGAACACGGTGAATATCATACTTTTGTATATGACTGCCCTTTATTTAAACAAGCCATTCCATTAAAAAAAGGTAACATCACGACAAAATGGAATCGATTTGCACTTTGTGATTTCCAAATCGATAAAAAATCATCATAAAAAGCTTGTTGCTTCGAAAAATCGTTTTGGATAAAGGATATGTGCTAAATGTTCAATTCCTGTAATAAGTCTCGGTGACGGCCGGCAGAACCAGGCTTCTTCTAAAATATGTACACGATCACGTTCGACAAACCGTTTCCCTTGCCATGCCGGTCGACTTATGATTCGATCAATATTTACTTGTTTTATCGGAATTCCCGTCCAAACAGCTAATACATAATCTGGTGATTCTTGAGCCACCCTTTCCCAGTCTGTTTGGATGTTCGGATGAGGATATGCGGCAAAAATATTTTTTGCTCCAACAATTTCGGACACATCGGTTAACCAATTTTTCTCACCTGGAGAAATGACAGGTTTCGGCCACCACTCCCAATATAGCTTGATCGCCCTCTCAAGTTTTGGTACCCTTTCACTAATCCACTCTATTTTAGCTTTCATTTCATCCACCACTTGTTTTGCCTTCCGTAATCGCTCTGTAGCAATCCCTACTTCAATGATATTGTCAAATATATCTTCCAAGTGGTAAGGTTCTAATACAAGGTATGGAATATTTAATTCGCGTACTTGTTCAACAACTTTTTCCATTCCAGGAACACTTTTTGAAGCAACAATTAAATCGGGCTGAAGTTGGACTACCTTCTCCATATTAATGTGAAGATCAGGACCTAAATCGGGTAAATTTTTTACCGTTTTCGGCCAATCTGAATAATGATCCACGCCAACAATTTGATTCATCAGCCCTAAACAAACGAGTATTTCTGTGTTACTCGGGCAAAGGGAAACAATTCTCATAAAATCACCGTCCATTTTTCATTCATTACATACAGTCTCTCGCATCAATCATTTCCTTATTTATCACTTATCCCCC
>CADBNU010000063.1 GCA_902796085.1 Heyndrickxia coagulans | reverse complement strand
AAATTCGCTAAAGCAGATGGACGTGTTGAACGCTTCAACAAAAAATACGGCATTAAAAACTAATTGCTTATTGAAGCAAAAACAATCCGTACTTTATATAAAAACAGGCAAGGAATGCTTAAGTCTTGCCTGTTTTTTTATGGCGAGAATCTACGATTAATTGTAAATAAATTTTTATCATCGATTCACTATACTTTTATATTGGCCATAATAATAACATGAGTTTTAGTTGAAAAGGTTAATCAAGCGTATTAAAAAAACGCCGTTAGTATTAAACGCTTGGTTCATGAAATTTTAACAAACGTTGATACAAATACGATTTTGATCAATCGTTCGATTGGATACTGCTTCGTGAAAAATCGTTTTACATATCTTATAATAAATGTTGTGAAAATTTAATTATGAAAAAAATAGTTTTCGTGATTGCACGTATCGTTTATGATAGAGTATGGAACAAATAATAGTACAGTCAAATCGTCGTTGAAAAACAACTTGTATAATATAGAGAAGAATTTTTCTTATTGGAAGGAAGGGCGTCCATGTATGTAATGAAGCAATCTGGTTGGATTGAGGTTATTTGCGGCAGTATGTTTTCTGGTAAGTCTGAGGAACTCATTCGTCGAGTACGCCGCTGTCATTTTGCTAAACAAAAAGTAGCTGTTTTTAAACCGAAAATCGATGACCGATACAGTACGGTTGAAGTTGTTTCTCATAATGGTGAATCCATTAAAGCGACTCCCATTGCAAATGCGAGTGAAATATATAACCATATCACCGAAGAAACAGACGTGATTGCCATTGATGAAGTACAATTTTTTGAAAAAGAGATTATAGAGATTACACAGAATTTAGCAAATAGTGGCTTTCGTGTCATTACAGCAGGTCTTGACCAAGATTTCCGTGGCGAACCTTTTGGCCCGATCCCAGTACTTTTATCAATTGCAGAACAGATTACAAAGCTACAAGCTGTTTGTACAGTCTGTGGTTCTCCAGCCTCCAGAACCCAACGTTTAATAAATGGTAAACCTGCTTCTTATTATGATCCTGTCATTATGGTTGGTGCCAGTGAAAGTTACGAACCTCGTTGTCGTCATCATCATTATGTACCAGACCATCCAAATGAAGATAAAATGAATCAACGAAAAGTGATAAAATCAGTGGAATAATGTTTAAATGATCGAATAAAGAGGTGAACAACATTGTCAATGTTTGATCGACTACAAGCAGTAGAGGAACGATATGAACAATTAAATGAATTGCTCAGTGATCCGGATGTTGTGAGTGATCCCAAAAAATTACGAGAATATTCAAAAGAGCAATCCGATATTCAAGAAACGGTAGAAACTTATCGTGAATATAAAACGATCTCAGAACAGTTAAAAGATGCTAAATCTATGTTAGACGAAAAATTGGACGCGGAAATGCGTGAAATGGTGAAAGAAGAAATTCATGAGTTAGAACCGAAACTTGAAGAGCTTGAAGAAAAATTGAAACTACTACTTGTTCCAAAAGATCCGAATGATGATAAGAACGTTATTATGGAAATCCGTGGTGCTGCTGGTGGGGATGAAGCTGCTTTATTCGCCGGCGATTTATACCGTATGTATACAAAATATGCGGAATCTCAAGGCTGGAAAATTGATGTCATTGAGTCAAATCAAACTGGCATTGGCGGCTACAAAGAAATCATTTTTATGATTAATGGTCATGGTGCGTATTCAAAATTGAAATATGAAAATGGTGCTCACCGTGTCCAACGAGTACCAACGACAGAATCTGGCGGTCGTATTCATACATCTACAGCAACCGTTGCAGTATTGCCTGAAATGGAAGATGTTGATGTAGAAATTAATGAAAGTGATATCCGTATTGATACGTATGCAGCAAGTGGTGCTGGTGGACAGCACGTAAACACGACAATGTCTGCTGTGCGACTTACCCATATCCCAACAGGTATTGTCGTAACATGTCAAGATGAACGTTCTCAAATTAAAAACCGTGAAAAGGCACTTAAAGTATTACGGGCACGGATTTATGATATGTATCAACAACAAGCACAAGCGGAGTATGATGCAAACCGAAAATCTGCCGTTGGTACAGGCGATCGTTCTGAACGTATTCGTACGTATAACTTCCCGCAAAACCGCGTAACAGACCATCGCATTGGCTTAACTATTCAAAAACTCGACCAAATTTTAGAAGGAAAGCTTGATGAGATTATTGACGCGCTTGTTGTGAATGAGCAGGCAGCTAAATTAGAAAATGAAGGATTATAAAATGAAACAAGTATACGAAGCTCTCCAGTGGGCTTCGTCTTTTTTAAAGAAACATGGTCGAGAAGAAAATGTGGCATACATTGCGATGGGGTATGTTATGGGGATGGATCGAGCACAACTGTTGGCCCATCTTCGAAAAGAAATTTCAAGTGATGAGTGGCGTTCTTTTAAGAATTTAATTTTAAAGCATGCCAATGGGGAGCCAATTCAATATTTAATCGGTTATGAGGAATTTTATGGTCGGAAGTTTTTAGTTAATGCGAATGTTTTAATCCCTCGTCCAGAAACAGAAGAATTAGTGTACGGTATACTAGAACGAGTGAAAAAACGGTTTAACGTTGCATACAAGAAGGAACATATTGAGGTAGAAGAAAGTAGGCCATATTTAGACTGTGTTGATATCGGTACGGGCAGCGGTGCTATTGCGATCACATTAAAATTAGAGATGCCAGAGTTACAAGTAACAGCAACAGACATTTCGAAAGGTGCACTCACGGTTGCATGGGATAATGCAAAACGTCTAGGAGCTGAAATTCGTTTTGTAGAAGGTGACTTATTAACGCCGTTTATTGGTAAAAAACGTTTTGATGTGATCGTATCTAATCCGCCGTATATTCCGTTAACAGATCGAAAAGATTTATCTGAAGTTGTGAAGGATCACGAACCTGCATCGGCTTTATTTGGTGGCCTTGATGGTTTAGAACTATATAGAAAAATGATACGTCAACTACCGAAAGTGATGAAGCAGCAGGCTTTAATTGGCTTTGAAATTGGAGTCGGACAAGGTAACGACGTAGCTAACCTACTGAAAGAACAATTTCCCCTTGCAGATATTGAAGTCGTTCAGGATATTAACGGGAAAGAACGAATGGTTTTTGCGTTTGTAGAGTAAGGCTAAGATGGGCAATTATTTTGTCTTAGATTGGCCAGGGATAGAATAGAGATAGGCCAAAAGTAAGTTGTTGATTGAACAAAGATGATAAGGAAGCTTAATTTGTCTTAAGTTTCTCCTGAACTAGTTTGTCCTAATGAATTGGTGAAATGTCTTCGAGAATGGCGAGCGAGGACAAAATGGAGGAAATTGAGCAAAAATGTCTTCAAAAATAGTCATGGTAGATAAACTTTAAAGTTGTCAAATCACAAAATCCCTTTGACCAAAGCGAGTTGTATTCAGTTGATGAAACGATCCCGAGAGAACAACTATGGAAAATTATACTAAAGCTATTTTTCAAATGTACTTATTTAAAGAGAAAAACAGGTTAAGTCATATAAATTCCCTAAAATATGTATCTCCTATACAAAAATAAAAGCTAACAAGGTCTATAAAATGCTTGTTAGCTTTTTCGTATATTTTAACCAAGAAACTAGGGTGCAACGCTGTCTTCCCTGGTCATCCCAAAATTCCACCAAACATCGAACCTATAAAAGCAACGATTTTTTGAAATAATTCGACGATGAAAAACTTTGTTTCTACTTCTTTCTCTTCGTGAACAACAATCTCTTTGATTTCTGGTTGTGCATCCGTCTCGTTATCCGGTTGACCATTTACTTCTATTGCCTCAATCGCACCATTTTCCGAACGCTCTTCTGCCTTCGCTATTTCACTATCCACGCTAGCTTCTTCTTCAACCCCTTCGCTTACTGCTGTTCCACTAGAAAAATCAAGAAAACATAATGGAGGGAAAAGAACACACCACCAGTTGGCACCTTTACCTTCACCAATTGTAATTAAAACTGCCTCATATGTTCCAGCAGGATATAACAAATTTCCATATAACTTCGTAGGAAATGCAACTTCACTAAACTCTATATCTATGGTTTGGTTTATACCTTCTTCTTCTAAAACTTCATAAGCAATTTCTTGTAATTCATCTAAGTTCTCAACAATAATGGTTCGCGCATCTTCTAAATTTGTTAGATCACTTACCCATTCCGTTATTTGTTCGTTTACTCTGTCACGGACCATCCTTTTAATCTCTTGATCTGTTTCAGAATTGCTATTGGCTAAAATTCGTAAACGAATGGCATTGTTGGGGATAATTTGAATATCACCGTTTTCTGTGGCAGCCCAACTTTTTGGTATATATAAACTTAAAATACTAGCAAAAGTAAGTAATATAAAGAAAAATGCAATGGCATGGGTTAGTCTCTTTCTCATGTAATCCTCTCCCTTCTGTCAAACAGTCTTAACCAAATCTAGCAATCTTATACATCAGAAATTTAAATTTTAATTTGGGAGAGAATGGATGAACATAAAAAGCCTCATACATAATAATGATGAATAAGTCAATACAAGATTTGAAATCATCGATAATTAGCGGTATAGTTTGAATGTTGAAAGTGTATTTAAACTACTTACAAATAATTAAAACCTCTGACAACGAGTCAAAAGATCTAAGATGGAAGCAAACTAAAGTTAATAAAATTGTGTATAACACGCATTTATCAACAGAGTTATTCACAAAATTAAACAATTTATCCACATTTTGTTAATAACTCACAAAAAAACAATGATAAATCATTTAAAATCTAATTAAGAAGTCATGTTTAAATTTGATTTAATTGACTTTTTTATTTTATCTTAAAGAAGGAGTAAAATATGGAAACAAAAGTATGGAAAGTGGATAAGTATGGGGATAATTTATACACATATCCACAAATAAAAGAAGCTGCAGAATTGTTACAACAAAATGAAATAGTTGCTTTTCCTACAGAAACAGTCTATGGCCTTGGTGCGAATGCGTTGAGTAATGAAGCGGTTGAAAAAATATTCCAAGCAAAAGGAAGGCCAAGTGATAATCCACTAATTGTCCATATTAGTGAAAGGAAAGAAGTTGAACGATTTGCGGAAAATATTCCAGAAAAAGCGGAAAAACTTATGGAGGCTTTTTGGCCAGGCCCTTTAACCATTATTTTAAACACAAAACCTGGTATTATTTCGGAAAAAACAACAGCAGGATTATCCACAGTGGGGATACGTATGCCGAATCACCCAGTTGCATTAGCACTCATAAAGGCAAGCGGATTACCAATTGCGGCACCAAGTGCGAATCTTTCAGGAAAGCCAAGTCCGACAAGCTTCAGTCACGTATACCAAGATATGAATGGGAAAATTGCTGGAATTGTTGATGGCGGAGAAACCGGTGTTGGCGTTGAATCAACGGTAATCGATTGTACGGGAGAAATCCCGATTATTTTGCGACCGGGTGGTATAACAAAAGAGGAAATTGAAACTATAGTTGGGCCGGTTGATATGGATATTCAAATTAAAGAAGAAGTGGAAAACCCGCGATCACCCGGAATGAAATATAAACATTATTCACCAAACGTACCGATGGTGCTTGTCGATGGCAGTCCTGAATTTTTACAAAAAATAATTGATGAAAAACGTCAAGAAGGTAAAAAAGTAGGTGTTCTAACAACGGAAGAACGGAAGGATTTTTATCAAGCAGAGAAAATTTTAACTTGTGGAAACCGTAAAGACTTGTCCACGGTTGCCCGATCGTTGTTTAAAACATTACGTGCCTTCGATCAAGAAAAAATTGACATGATCATTAGTGAAACATTTCCAGCTGAGGGAATCGGTATTGCCATCATGAACCGTTTAATAAAAGCAGCCGGTCATACTGTCATATATGAAAACTAAAACGTCCGTAAAATGTTTACGATACCTTTTTAAATAACCATAATTCTATTCCCCCTATTTTGTGCATATGTTATAAAAGCTAGTCCAACTTTTACGAATCCTGCCAATAGGGGGAATTTATTTTGTCTCAAGCGTTAAATGAACTGTTTACATTGTCACTCATTGCGATTGCGGTTGGAATGGATGCTTTTTCTGTAGGGCTTGGCATGGGAATGGTTCCGATGCGGCTTAAACAAATTTTCCAAATCGGATTAACGGTGGGTGCCTTCCATATTTGGATGCCGCTTTTAGGAATAATACTTGGAAAGTTATTATCGGAGACGCTCGGAATTGTGGCAACTTATATCGGCGGAACATTACTTATTTTCATCGGTATTCATATGTTTGTCTCAAGTTTTAAAGATGACGACACGCCAAGTCTAAAACTAAGTGGTATTGGCATTTTTTTATTCGCCTTCAGTGTCAGCATAGACAGTTTTTCTCTTGGTTTAAGTCTAGGGATATTTGGTACGCGAATGATTACTGCTGTCTTATTGTTTGGTCTATTTGCTACAATTTTAACTTGGTTCGGTCTGTTTTTCGGTAAAAAAATGAAAGGAATTTTTGGCCAATATAGTGAAGCCTTTGGTGGGTCGATTTTGTTATTTTTTGGAATAAAACTGATTTTATCTTTTTAGTAACATTGAGTGAATATTTATAGTAACACTTTCAAGAATTTTTTGAATCGATTATAATAAAGGTAGGAGGTAAAAAATGACTAGAATATTGTTTGTTTGTACAGGAAATACGTGCCGAAGTCCTATGGCAGAAGCCATTGTAAAAAGTAAAAATATACCAAATATAGAAGTGAAATCAGCAGGTGTATTTGCTGCACCAGGTGTTGATGCTTCTCCACTGGCTAAACAAGTATTAAAGGAAAATAATATATCCATTCAACATCAAGCGACACAGCTTCAAGAGGAAACTGTGGATTGGGCTGATTACATTCTCACGATGACAAATGCCCATAAACTGATGATTCAGCAACAATTTCCAACGAGCAAAGAGAAAATATATACGTTAAAGGAATTTGCTTTAAAAAGTAATGGAGATGTTTCAGATCCTTTTGGCGGAACGTTAGAAACTTATCGTGAAACTTTTAACGAGCTTCAATCCATGATAGATGAATTATTAAAACATTTTTCAGATCGATCTGAATGTGAATAAATTGAATCTAATCTTGTTTTTTATCTAATGACATAGTTGATAGCATTTACAAAAGGGGAGAAGTGATGTGACGAAGAAAAAGTATAAGTTTGGGATTCGTAAAAAGTTAGTTTGGTTTACGTTAATTCTCGGAATCATAACTTATTCTACTAGTGGTTTTTTCATATATGTACTTTATCCCGTTTTTTTTGAGAACTTTTTTGAAAACCAAACTTTGTATGTCATTTTAGTGTTAGCAGCAGGCGCTATGTGGATGGGAATTTTAGCATTTTTTGCTGCAACTATAATTGTTAAGCCTTTACAAGACTTAGAAAAAGCAGCAATTCAAGCAGCTGAAGGTAATTTGACGGTCGATGTAAAGGTATCTAAATCCGATGATGAAATACGTGCCGTTGGCTTAGCCTTTAACTATATGTTGGATAATCTTCGCCAAATGGTACAACTCATTAATAAGAACTTTACAGCGACTAATGAAAAGGTGAATATCATTTCAGCTGAAGCAACAAAGGCGTCAGAACAAGCTGAAAATATTGGGATCACCATTACGGAAATTTCCCAAGGAGCTGAAAACTCAGCAGAATCCATTCAATCCATCGCGGAATCGATTGAGGATGTTACCGAAATGGCAAATCAAGTACAAATAAAAGCAAAAGATTCTGAAGAAAAGTCGAAGGAAATGCTTGATGTCTTACAGGACAGTCAAAAAGTGATCTCTTCCCTTGTCAACGGGATTGAAAACGTTTCGAATTCAAATCGGGAAACGATCAAGTCTGTTAATCATTTAACGGACAATGCAAACCAAATTGAGCAAATCATTCAACTTGTTGGGGATATTGCTGAGCAAACGAACTTACTCGCTTTGAATGCTTCCATTGAAGCAGCTCGAGCTGGTGAACATGGGAAAGGTTTTGCTGTAGTTGCAGAAGAAGTTCGAAAACTGGCTGATGAAAGTGCTAAAGCTGTTAGTGGTATAGCAGAATTGATTCGAAACATGCAAAATGAAGTGAAACAAGTTTCAAATTTAATCAATCATCAAGTTGAATCGGTTAATCAAGAAGTGAAAAAAGGTGCAACGACACGTGAAATGATGGAACAAATGACACAAACGATTTATCAAGTTGCAGATGCTGTAAAAGAGATATCATTATTAGTAGATAAACAAATGGAGTCCATTCATAATACATCTACTCAATCACAAGAAGTTTCTGCCATTTCTGAAGAAACTTCAGCTGGGGCACAAGAAGTTGCGGCTGCAGCACAAGAACAGACAGTGGGTATTGAAACGGTAGAACAGCATGTTAATGAACTAAAGGAACTTGCCGATAATTTAAAACAAACGATTACAAAGTTTAAGGTTAACTAATCCATCAGTATGATAGTTTCGTTATCATATGTATGCTAAAATATATGTAATTCATTCTATTAAACGATGAATCTAGGTTAGGGAATTATCGGCTTAAATTATTGTTTTATGTACATAATATAAGAGGATTTCCAACCTTCATATCTATTAGTAGGTACATATTAAAAAATATAGAGGTGGACAACATGAAAGTAGCTATAGCTTGCGATCATGGTGGAGTTAATTTAAAAAATGAAATAGTGTCATTGTTAGAAGAACTTAATATTGAATTTGAAGATTTTGGTTGTGAAGGCGATTGTTCGGTTGACTATCCAGATTATGCATTACCTGTTGCAGAAAAAGTGGCAAATGGTGAATTTGACCGTGGTATTTTAATTTGTGGGACTGGCATTGGTATGAGTATCGCAGCCAATAAAGTAAAAGGCATCCGTTGTGCTCTCTGCCATGATGTATTTAGTGCAAAGGCAACTAGGGAACATAATGATACAAATATTTTAGCGATGGGTGAGCGTGTTATCGGGCCGGGTCTTGCAAGAGAAATTGCACAAACGTGGCTAACGACGGAATTTACCGGAGGACGTCATGAACGAAGGGTCGGTAAAATTACAGATTATGAAGCAAAAAACGAGTAAGGGTAGATTTACCTAAACGAATTTAACAACATATGGGTCTGACCAACACAATACGATTGATCTAGGGATGAATTTTACAACTAGATGATGGGTTATTGTGAAACGGTCGGCCTTTTTTATCACAATCGTATGCAAAATAGTGGAGGGTGGCAAGTGAACCAAGATTTACAGAAATGGCGACAGGAAACAGAATCAATATTTCAAGCGTTTAGAAAGCAAATTGAACCAAAACAAAATCAACTAATTGTTATCGGCTGTTCAACATCGGAAATTATTGGTAAAAAGATTGGTACTGCAGGATCGACAGAGGTTGCTCAAATAATTTTTAATGCCGTTGAAAAATTCTGCACAGAAACTGGCATTCAACCGGTATTCCAATGTTGTGAACATTTAAATCGCGCGCTAGTCATGGAACGCCATGTTCAAGAGCGATTAAATTTAGAAGAAGTAACTGTTGTGCCAGCACCAAGTGCAGGTGGTTCAATGGCAACTTACGCCTATCGGAATATGTCTGATCCGGTAGTCGTTGAATTTGTAAAAGCTGACTATGGGGTGGATATTGGTGACACCTTTATTGGTATGCATTTAAAACATGTTGCTGTACCCGTCCGGGTATCTTT
>CADBNU010000062.1 GCA_902796085.1 Heyndrickxia coagulans | reverse complement strand
TAGGTTTGGAACACCTTGACCGGTCTTTTTTTAGAAATACGTTCATATTTGTGGTAATAATTTCAGCAACTAGTTCAATAATTTCTAGGTTGATTTTTTTATTTTAAGTGGGGATACCATGACATTATATTTTGGTTAAGATTTGGAAAGTCCATAGCATTTTATCACTATGTATTGGATTATCTAGATGGATTGATAGGAGGAAACAAACGAGTACATTTGTATTCGTGGGGACTAGGTATTAATTATTAAAGATGACTTTTCTCTATCATTTGTTTTTCCAAGGCGACTCTCGTCCATACTATTGTAAACGTTTAGCCGTATATGTATTAGGAATCCAAACTGTTACTTTATCATCATAAATTTAACAATAAGTAAGAGATTCTATACTCTATTTATTGATGATCAGCAAACACTTCTATTGTTATCACCTTCACTTTTTTAAATCTATAGTTCATTTTTATTAAGGATTAAAGTAGGATAGACCATACGTTCGTATCTTTAGTATAATTTAAATTAGTAAATAGTCAGAAAACTCAAGGGTGGTCAGCATTATCCCCGAATGAAAGGGGGTGATGCCTATGTCGACATATCAAGTATTAATGCTTATGATCGCATTTTCCAGTTTGATTGTGTCGATCATTTCTTTTACAAACAAAAAGTAATCCACCCTTGAGTCCAACAGTTTGTTAGGGTGGATTACCTCATCCTGCAAGCTGACCCCTTTGAGGGATCGACTATTTACTTGGACCGTCTGGTGTTGCCGCACCAACGGTCTTATTTATTATATGTATATTTCTATTCTTATTATAATCTAATTTTATGAAAAATTAAACAGGTTAATTTGATACAAGGTTTGTTTATGTAATATTGAAAAAGGGAAACTTCACTTTATGTACACATCATGTTCAATGTTTCCCTTATTAGAATGGTTTTGTCGTAATTTATGAACTAAGTCATACACAAATAGCCCATCGCAAGCATACTTTGTAAAAAAATTGATAAGGGGTCATGTTAATGATGTATTTTTATCGACAATGTCCACAGGGGCATATCCGTATAAAATTCAACCTGGAGATACGTTAATCCACATTGCTTTAAGATTGGATAAAAGTGTGTCGGAAATTTTGTCAGCGAATCCTGGTATAGATCCATATAACTTAAGAGTCGGTGAAAACATTTGTATTCCAGCATGTCCACCAAACCATAGGCCAATTATCATTCAGCCAGGAGATACCCTTTACCAAATTTCACAAACATACGGGGTAACAATTGAAAGTATACTGGAAGCAAATCCAAGTATTGATCCAAACTATCTCCGTGTAGGGCAGCGTATATGTATACCTGCTGCATGTGCGTTGAGGTAAAATAATAGAAAAATCCTAATCTGTATGAGATTTCTTAAGAATAAATTAGATTACTAAGACAATATATAGAAAATTTATCTTTTTTGAAAAATTGTACTGAGAGGGGAGTTAATATTTCCCTCCAGTTAAATTAGTATCATAAATGTAAGATTGACCTTATCCACCTTTTACATATGAATGATATATAGAAACTTTGTTTTCCCATTTACTTAATTTATTCTATTAAAATTATATAAAAAAATTGATTTTAATAAATAGTTACATATGAATATAAATATGTTGTCAACTAAAGAAATTGAAAATAAAATATAGTAGAAAAATATTTTCGAAAATACTATAATCTTTCTCAAATGTTTGGAATGATAAAATAATAGTCTTAACATCAATGAATAACTTGAAATTTTGTCTCCCATATTTTTCATTTTTACTTTTCTCGTAAAATGTTTAATATTTTACTCAGAAATGTTAAAGTAAAGGTAGAACGTAAATATATGTTAGACAAGGGGTAATGGAATGTTGACACAAGACAAATGGCGTACTGAAAAAGACTTCTTAGGAGAAAAGAAAGTACCTGCTGATGCGTATTATGGTGTACAAACGATGCGCGCAGCTGAGAATTTTCCGATTACAGGTTACCGTATCCATGATGAATTAATTAAGGCTATGGCTATTGTAAAAAAAGCTGCGGCAATTGCGAATATGAAATGTAACCGTTTAAATTCTAAAATTGGTAATGCCATTGTACAAGCAGCTGATGAAATGATCAAAGGAAAATGGTATGATCAAATCATTGTCGATCCAATTCAAGGTGGAGCAGGCACTTCAATAAATATGAATGTCAATGAAGTGATTGCCAATCGTGCCCTTGAAATCCTCGGTTACGAAAAAGGGATGTATGAATATGTAAGTCCGAATACTCATGTCAACATGTCTCAATCGACAAATGATGCGTTTCCGACAGCGATTCATATCGCGACATTAAATATGTTAAATGACTTACTAAAAACAATGGAAAATATGAAAGAAGTCTTCCTTAAAAAAGCAAAAGAATTTAACGGTGTTTTAAAGATTGGGCGGACACATTTACAAGATGCTGTTCCGATTCGATTAGGCCAGGAGTTTGAAGCATATAGTCGTGTTGTCGGTCGAGATATCGAACGGATTCGCACTTCAAGACTTTATTTATTTGAAGTAAATATGGGTGCTACAGCTATTGGAACAGGTTTAAATGCGGATCCTAATTATATCAAAGTTGCGGTAGAAGAAATTGCTTCTATTAGTGGCTTACCAATACGTAGTGCTGACCATCTCGTAGATGCAACTCAAAACACCGATGCTTATACTGAGGTCTCTTCTGCACTAAAAGTTTGTATGCTCAACATGTCAAAGATTGCCAACGACCTTCGTTTAATGGCTTCAGGACCTAAAACGGGCTTAGGAGAAATATCTTTACCTGCAAGACAACCGGGCTCATCGATCATGCCTGGAAAGGTCAATCCCGTTATGCCTGAAATGATTAATCAAGTTGCATTCCAAGTCGTTGGTAATGATCATACCATTAGCATGGCTTCTGAAGCGGGACAAATGGAATTAAACGTAATGGAACCGGTGTTAGTATTTAACTTACTACAATCTATTCATATTATGAACAATGCCTTCCGTTCATTTACGAAATATTGTTTAAGTGGTATTCAAGCTAATAAGCCACAGTTACAACAGTATGTTGATAAAAGTATTAGTATTATCACTGCAATCAATCCACATATTGGGTACGAAAAGGCATCACAAATCGCTAAAAGAGCAATGGAAGAAAATAAATCGGTTCGTGAAGTTTGTCTTGAAGAAGGGGTTCTGACAAAAGAAGAGTTAGATATTATTTTGAATCCCCATGAAATGACTGAGCCAGGAATTTCTGGTGCGAAACTTATCAAATAATATAGGGACATGTTAACCGCTGATTTTAACATCAGCGGTTTTTTACATTAAGTGGTTAAATGGGTCGTTTTTTCATATACAATAAGGAAGTGAGCCCTGATATATAAAGGTACATTTATTGTGTTGTTGCTTACTCTAAATATTCTTCATTTAAATTTTTCCCATCGGTAAATGAGTTTCATGAAAAAGTAGATATATCGTAAACGAGATAGTTTGAATTGCGAAAAAGATTGGTATGTTTGTATGATTGACGGTAAAATTTATGTAGATAATCAAAAATGGAACAATTGTACCTTTAATATATAAATTAACCATTTTCGAATTATTGTTTTTTACGATATATCTTATTGCCATATTTATAATCTTTTTTTGATTGTTAGATATTGATGGAAATGGCAAAGGCGTAGTGGAGATAATTGTTTTCGATGCAAATTGATGAGATCTGAATTTTATAGGTATTAGGAGTGATTACATGTACAATAATTCCAGATTAAATAAGGATATAGATTGTAAAAGATGTTCGGAAGTAAATCAAACATTAATATATCAAGCTTTTATTAATGGATACTCAGACTATCCAATTCCAATGAAAATCTCAATGGAGCATTTTTTTGAACGTTTTTTTGGACCTGAAGGAAATACTTTGGAAGACTCGTTCATTGCATTAAGAGATCATAAGCCGGTTGGATTGATACTTGGTGGCATAAGAATATTTGATGGATATAAAAATTTAAGATGTGGTGCTTTTTGTGTCGTTTCTGATCTTCGAGGAAAAGGTATGAGCCGTGAGTTATTTCGCCTGTTTGTTCAAAATGGATTGAATAGAGGCTGTATCCGAATTAGTTTAGAAGTATTGTCAGATAACGAGCATGCCATTCGATTCTATGAAAAACAAGGTTTTAAAAAGCAAAATAAACTTTTATATTATAGTAAATCATTGGCTGATGGATCATTGAAACAAACTATTAAAATATTGCCACATTTTACGATAAAAAAGGTTAATTTATCAGTAGCCAAAGAAGTGAGAGAGCAAATTGGCCCTATTCATATCAACTGGCAAAATGAAGTGGAATATTTTTTACAGGATGTAAGCGCTCACTGCTTTGCTGCCTATTTAGATCACCAATTAAAAGGGGCGTTAGTTATAACAGAATATGGAAAAATATATTTCATCTATGTAAATAAAGAGGACAGAAGAAAGGGAATTGCCACGGCATTGTTATTATATACAATAAATCATCTTAATCTACAAAAATTAAATATTAGTATGCCTGATCAAATTCAAATGATTGAATTTCTTAGGAATATTGGATTTGAGAAAGAACCAATAGAACAGTATGAAATGTACAAATGGTTAATATAATGGTTTTGATAAGAAGGGGAAAGTTGGATATTGAAATATGGATTTTGTCAAGACTTCGGAAAGATTCATCACGATAAAGAAATAGTGTATCTTTCAAACGTAAGAGGAGCTTTCATTTGTACTATGAATGTTTAATGATTGTTGAAAGTTAATAGTAAAGATGATTTATTCTACTGTTTGTTTAACCATTATGACTCACTATAATCTTTCTACTTAAAGTGTTATACGTCAGGTCATTATACATTCTTATTATGAATAATTCCATATTATGTTATTAATGATATAATACTGAATTACATAGTATTGAACTAATTTTTTAGGGCAGTTTTTGTGATATTTTCCTTTTTTTAATATTCTCATGTTTAGCATATAGAGAAATAACTTCACTAGTATTACTGGAACATTCAAGAAAAATATACTTTTTTAGCTGTATAATTTGTATGATTAAAAACACCTTTTAGTTGAACGGTTGCTTAATAAAATTCAACTAAAAGGTGTTCGCTTCATTCATTATGATAGTTATATTGTTTAGTTGAAGGATTTTGCTCCAATATATCGATCTTTCCAATAACTAATGTCTAATGAGGTAATTTCAACACCTGTTTTTTCTGTACCAGCATGAATCATTTGATTGTTACCAATATAAATTCCGCTATGTGATACACCGTCTTTATACGTATTTTCGAAAAATACAACGTCACCTATACTAGGACTTTCTACATGTGTACCGTTATTTTCCCACATTCCTTCATGGGTTCGTTCTAAATTTATACCTACTTGTGAAAATACATAATTGATGAAACCACTGCTATCAAAGCCATCAGGAGTAGTTCCACCCCATTTGTAAGGTGTGCCAACTAAACTTTTTGCAATTGATACAACATCAGAATCAATTTGCGTTGTATTTGAAGAATTTGAATTCGACGATGGATCTACTTGTTCTTCTTCATTTTTTATTTCTAATTTTACCGTTGGTGTGGTTGAGTGTAGTGCTGCTTTCGTTTGTGGGCCGACAATTCCATCTACTTTAAGATCATTCGTTTCTTGAAAGTCTCTAACAGCTTGATCTGTCTTTTCACCGAAGATGCCATCAACTATTAAATCATAACCATGAGTATTTAATAATGATTGTAACGAAATGACATCATCTCCAATATTTCCTTCTAAGATAAGACCGGTAGATGTAAGAGTAGAAGTTGTATCATTTTTTTCTACTTCGAGATTATCTGAGTTATAGTCCACATTTGCACTCTCATTTGGAGCAGCTCCATGGGCAAATACACTTTCTCCCGAACCAACTAAGTAAAATACAAATAAACTAGCTAAAAAGATAAAATTTTTAAAAGAGTCGAATTTGTATCTGTTCAACATTATGTATTCCCTCCAACCGAAACAATTTGTTATAACATAATATAGCAAATTAATGAGACTATAAAATTACGGTTAGGACACACTTT
>CADBNU010000061.1 GCA_902796085.1 Heyndrickxia coagulans | reverse complement strand
GTAACATCTGTTAGACATAAAATCAAGGGGATATGACGCCAATGATTTGCATGATAGTAAACAAAAAAGGGAGTCTAAATTGACTCCCTATAGTCTTTTTAAATTACGCGCCACCTAAATATGCCTCTTTCACGAGTGCACTTGTCTGTAGTTCCTTTGCATCTCCTGATAACACTACACTACCTGTTTCTATGACATAGGCTCGGTGTGCGATAGACAAAGCCATATTGGCATTTTGCTCAACGAGTAGGATCGTAGTTCCTTCTTTATTAATCATTTCAATGATATTAAAAATTTGTTTTACAAGTAAGGGGGCAAGACCCATGGAAGGTTCGTCAAGCAACAATAACTTTGGTTTTGCCATAAGACCACGTCCAATTGCAAGCATCTGTTGCTCACCACCGGACAACGTTCCAGCTGATTGCTTTCTCCTTTCATATAGCCTTGGAAATAACTCAAAAACATGTTCTATATCTTTTTGAATGGCCTTTTTATCTCTACGTAAAAAGGCACCGAGCTCTAAATTTTCTGTCACAGACATGGTTGGAAACACACGACGACCTTCAGGTACATGGGAGATCCCAGCTTTGACGATGGCTTGAACTTTTCTTTTTACGATCGATTTCCCTTCATATTCAATAGTTCCATTTTTCGGTCGTATCAGACCAGATAATGTTTTTAATAGTGTACTTTTTCCAGCACCGTTTGCACCGATTAGTGTAACAATTTCTCCTTCCTTTACTTCTAATGAAACGTCTTTCAATGCATGAATAGCATCGTAATAAACATTAATATTTTCTACTTTAAGCATGTTCTTCACCTACTTCTTCCCCTAGATAAGCCTCAATCACCTTCGGATGATTTCGAACTTCTTCAGGGGAGCCCTCTGCTATCAGTAAACCGTGATCCAAAACAGATATACGTTCACAAATGCCCATCACAAGTTTCATATCGTGTTCAATTAAAAGGATCGTTAAATCAAATTGTTCTCGGATAAAGGCCATTAAATCCATTAACTCTGTCGTTTCTTTTGGGTTCATTCCAGCTGCTGGTTCATCTAACAATAGTAGTTTTGGTCCCGTTGATAGCGCACGGGCTATTTCTAATCTCCTTTGCATACCATAAGGTAAATTTTTAGCTTTTTCATCTTTTAAATGATCTAAACGGAAAATTTTTAAAAACTCAATTGACTTTTCTTTCATCTCTTTTTCATTGGAAAAGTGAGGAGGTAATCGTAAGATAGAACTTAATAATGAATTTTTTGCTAGCGTATGATAGCCAATACGAACGTTATCTAATACGGAAAGGTCTGCAAATAAACGGATATTTTGGAATGTCCTACTAATTCCTCTTCTCGTTATTTTATAAGGGGGTAAACCGTTTTGTTTTTTACCATCAAATATAATTTCTCCTTCTGTCGGTACATAAACACCAGTAAGCATGTTAAAGACAGTTGTTTTCCCCGCACCGTTTGGACCAATGAGGCCGACTAATTCTCCTTTATGTAAAGTAAGATTAAATTCTGATACAGCCTTTAGCCCTCCAAACTGAATGCCAAGATGATTGACTTTTAGCAACGGTTTAACTTCCAATGTTTTCAAATTGTTGCCCCCCTTTTCCAGGCTTTTTCTTCAAGAATAGGTCGGTAATTTCTTTTGAACCCATTAAACCTTTAGGTCGATAAAGCATGATGATGATTAAAACTAAACTATATAAAACCATGCGGATTTCTGGAAAGTTTTGAAAATAAGTAGACACAAGTGTCAATAAAGCGGCTGAAATGATGGCACCAGACATGCTTCCAAGACCGCCTAATACAACATAAATTAAAATATCAAAGGACTTTAAAACACCAAAATTAACAGGTTGTAAAAAATAAAAGTTATGGGAATATAAACCACCAGCTATACCGGCAAAAAATGAGCCAATGATAAATGCAAGTACTTTATAATATGTTGTGTTAATTCCCATGGCATCAGCTGCAATTTCATCTTCACGAATAGCAATGCAAGCTCGGCCGTGTCTGGAATTTGTAAAATTTGATATGACGATAATGGTGATCATTAAAAAAATGAAGGAATATTGCCAAGTTGTCATTTTGGTAACAACCATGCCGCTAGCTCCACCGACATACTCCCAGTTTAAAAGTATGATTCTTATGATTTCAGCAAATCCGAGAGTAGCAATAGCTAAGTAATCGCCTCGTAACCTTAATGAAGGCATACCTACGACAAAACCAGCGATTGCGGCAATGATACCACCTAAAATGAGTGCTACAGGAAAGGGAACAGCGAAATTCATCGTTAAAATAGCGGAAAAGTAGGCTCCGATTGCTAAAAAACCAGCATGACCAATGGATAGTTGTCCAGTAATACCGATAATTAAGTGTAGACTAACGGCTAAAATAATATTTATCGCTAAGGTGATTAGTAAATTTTCATAAAAGGGATCAATT
>CADBNU010000060.1 GCA_902796085.1 Heyndrickxia coagulans | reverse complement strand
ATCTTACCAGAGGAACTTCCTTTGTTTTTACAGGAAGTTCTGAAATTAGAAGGTGTGGAAGTGATCGGGTTAGGGACAAATTTTGCTTGTTTCGGTGGAATTGTTCCTACAGATAAGAAAATGAAGGAGTTTTCAATGTTAGTCCGAAAGATACGGAAAGTATTTCACCTTGAACTTCCTATTATCTCAGGGGGGAATTCTGCAAATTATAATTGGTTTATTCGTACCAATGATGTGGGTGAGGTGAACAATCTCCGTTTAGGTGAATCCATTTTATTAGGGAAGGAAACGGTTGATGGAACAGTGATTCCAGGACTTTATAATGACGCGTTTCGGTTAGTTACAGAAATCATTGAGCTGAAACGTAAGCCATCTGTTCCTTATGGGCAATCGGCACAAAATGCTTTCGGTGAAAAGGTTCATTTTAAAGATAAAGGGATGATAAAACGGGGAATTGTAAATATTGGTAGACAGGATGTCATCGTTTCCGGCTTACGGCCCCTTTTGCCCGTTGATATTCTAGGTTCAAGTAGTGACCATATTGTCTTGGATACATCAAAGTGTAAATTGAAACTTGGTGATACAGTTTCTTTTTCGGTGGATTATGGTGCCATGTTATCGGCGATGACGTCTCCATATGTAGTAAAAAAGTATATTCCAACGGATCATGAATTTCACTACGGAACAGTACAAGCGACCGTTTGTTAAATAGAGTTCCCTACATTGTAAGGAACTCTAAATTTAAAAAACATAACTAAAGGACAGCCTTAATTTGTTTCGTGTAGAAAAAGCGGACAATGTAAAAATATACAATTTGGATTAGTAAAAATACCCCCAGCACCGATACGGCTACTTTTGTAATGTCATAATAGAAGAAATGAGATAAGGCGGTCAAAGCGACAGCGCCATGAACAAGTGCCACTACAATCGGTGTGAAGAATAATATGGCCGTTTGTTTTGTGAGTACTGTTTTCAATTCTTTTTCAGATAAGCCGATTTTCGCTATTGAACGAAATTTTTGCTTATCTTCGTCTAAATCTGCATAAAGTCGGAAATAAAGGAAACTTCCAGCTGATACAAAGAAGACAATTCCGATAAACAGACCGACAAATAGAACGAGGCCATAATATTTATTTACCTCATGTATCATATAATCACGAGAATAGAATTCATAATCGGGAAGTGCTTCTAGGATTTTTTTAGAAGCTGATAATGTGTTTTTTTCTCCTTTGGTTACTTGCCATACATGATAATACTCTTCCCTTATTGGATTTGGTAGCCTTTCGAAATCTTGATCAGAAACAACGTAATAGGAAGCTAGTGTAGGTAAGGCTCTTGAAGAAATAACTCCCTCTGGAATTAAAGTTTCACCTGATGTTAATGAAATGGTCTGCTCAAGCAACTTTTCTGTGTGTCCAAATTTACTTTTTTTAAATTCAACGACTTTCACTTCACCAGGTTGAATATCGATTGTATCTTCACCTAACAATTTTGCAAAACGATTAAACTCGGATTGCTTCGTGATCAAAACTGTATTTTGATTGATTTCATAGTAGCGGAGGAGTGTTTCATCATGTATCGATTCGATATTTTCTTTTTTTAATGTGTCATTTATAAACTCAACTTCATGTTGTTCTTGGTTAACAGGGCTATAGGATGAGAACGTATATGGATGATTGGTATTCATGTTTGCTGTGATAAAGGACTGAAATCCAAATAACGTCCCAATAGCACTAAAGGCAACGGTGGAAACAATGGCTACCATAAAAAAGGTTCGCGCATTATCCTTCATTCGGAATGACAAGTCTGAGAATAAAATCATATTTGTCTTCCGCCAAAACAAATTCTCGTTCTTTTTTAATTTCCGGATGAAATACACACTTAATTGAGTGAAAAATAAATACGTACCAATAATTACAACAATAATAACCGGTAGCATTACTGCAATGACGGCTACCCCTTCAACGTTTAAGGCGACGGCATAGCCACTGCCAATCAGTAGGGCAGCTAAAATAGTTAAAAAGATATTCGCTTTTGGTTCACCTTTCGACTTTTTATTTCCCTTAATTAAATCGATCAGTTTCCGACTACGTAATATATAGGAAACAAACAACGAAATAAAGAAAAATAACAAAGTAAATGAACCAAAGGTAATGAGAAGTGCGTGAATCGGAAAATAAAAGTTTAAAGGAGCTTCCATCACCAATACATTTTCTGCAATTAATAAAATAAATTTTGAAAAAACCAATCCCAACAAAATACCGCCGATTGTAGCAAAAAAGCCAATTAACATGTTTTCCAAGAATACCATACGACGAAGTTGTCGGACAGACATTCCTTGGATCATGAGTAAACCGAACTCTCGTTTTCTTGTATTTAAAAAGGAACTCATGGAATATAAAATAAAGAAAAAAGAAAACACATAGATAATTCCTGCTGAGATATTCATTCCCGTTTTTACACTTGCATTCATTTCATTGCCAGCTAAAGATGGATGAAAGGCGAAAATACCAAATGTAAAAAAGACCATGACTGTAAACATACTGCTAAGGAAGTAGGCCGCATACAAACGTTTATTGCGAACAACATTATTAAACGCGAATTTGCGAAAGGTCATGGCCATCCCCCCCTAGTAGTGAAAGAGTGTCAATGAGCTTTTGAAAAAAGGCCTGACGGTTTTCACCGCGGTGAACTTCCGAATAAAGCTTTCCATCACGGATAAAAATTACGCGATCACAGTAACTTGCTGCTTGAGGGTCATGGGTTACCAATAACATTGTTGTTCCTTCAGTTTTATTAATTGATTCCAACATGGCCATCACATCTTTAGATGCCTTTGAATCAAGATTTCCTGTCGGTTCATCAGCAAGAAGTAATTTAGGTACATGAATCATGGCCCTAGCGACGGCTACCCTTTGCGCTTGACCGCCGGAAATTTCATACGTACGTTTGTTCAGAATTGAAGTAATGCCCAATTTCTCCGCGATCTTCCGTGCTTTCTCTTTCATTTCTTTTACTTTTTTTCCATCGAGTGTGAGTGGCAAAACAATATTTTCTTCTACAGTTAAAGTATGAAGTAAATTAAAATCTTGAAAAACAAACCCTAATTCACGTCTGCGGAATTTCGCTAATTCCTCTTTCTTTAATAAGTGTGGATTTTTACCATTGATTAATATTTCACCAGAAGTTGGTTCATCAATGGTTGCAATCATATTTAAAAGGGTCGTTTTCCCGCTTCCCGACGGCCCCATAATGCCGACAAACTCTCCATCTTCAATTGATAGGTCTATATTGTTTAAAGCTTTATAGGCAACTTTTCCTTCGTAAATCTTACTAACTTTTTTTACTTCTAACATCACCAGATCTCCTTTCTCTTGTTGATCTGTGATTAGTATAACTAGTCTGTCACAATTTAACTATCGATTCTTCTTTCACAAACCTTACAAGTTTGTAATGTTTTGGGTTTCTGAAAAAATAATACGAAAGGTTGTCCCTTTACCGACTGTTGAATCCACTTCAATCCCGTGACCAAGGATATTTAATGTTTCCTTTGTGAGATATAACCCCATACCTGTCGATTCTCGGAATTTTCGACCATTTTCTCCCGTATAAAAAGGATCAAAAATGCGTCTTTTATCGGTTTCAGGGATGCCAATTCCAAAATCTTTAACTTCAAGAATCGCTTCTTTTCCTCGTTCATAAATGGAGATAATGATTCGATTACTTTTATTGGCCGAATATTTAACTGCATTATGAATCAATTGCGAGATAATAAAAAACAACCATTTTTCGTCTGTTTCAACAGTTAGGGCTTCATTTTCAATTTCAAGTTTTGGATATACTTTGTTGCGAATGTAAAATCGTTTGTTATCCCCGTTGACCTCATTGATAAGTTTTACAAGGTTCACCGGTTTTATGTGAAAATCTTGTTCAATTGTTCTTAACCTTGCCATATAAAGTACGGTATTCAATCCCCTTTTCATTCGTTCAGTTTCTTCGCGGATGCTCGAGGACTCAGGTTCGTCTAAGTTTTGGGCCGTAAGTTCGATCACCGACAAAGGTGTTTTCATTTGGTGAACCCACTGATCCATAAACCTTCGATGTTCTTCTTGTTTATTTTCAAGGATCTTTAATTGATTTTGATACAGTTGATATTGTTTATGTAAGAGTTCGTCTAAAGCGTTAGAAATCGGAACATTATCTGTCTTTTGAATACTTTCGTCCAGTGATTCGAACGGCTGAGTTAAGCGTTGATAGAATTTCCTGCGTGTTAGATAGTCATATATGAGATAACAACCGAGTAAGAAAAAGGTAAGAAAAGTCGAATAAAGAAAGAGATGGACGTCACGGAATCCATCTAACCAGAAGATGGAAAGGATGACAATGAGTTGGATAGCTTGGACAGCAATGAGCAAGGATTTTTCTTTTAAAAATAATTTCAATGCACATCATCCTTCCATGATACCTTTAAGCGATAACCTGCCCCTCTTACTGTTTCCACAACATCATGTAAGCCAATTTCCTGAAACTTTTTTCGAACTCTCGTTATATTTACATTTAATGTATTTTCATCAACATAGTCTTGGCTGTCCCATAGTTTTTCTAATAAGTCTTCCCGACCAGCTACCCGTGGATAACGTTCCATCAAGTTTTCGATCATATCGGTTTCTTTTTTGGATAAGGATACGGTTTTTGAACGAAACGTCATCTCCATTCTCTCTGGATATAGCTTAAGTCCAGCGATTTCCAATACACGTTCTTCTGTTCTTGTCGCATATTCACCATAGGCTCGCCGGAGTTGGCTACGAATTTTGGCCATGACAATTTCGGCACTGAAGGGCTTCGTAATATAGTCATCTCCGCCATTTTCCAGTGCCATCACTTGGTCCATTTCACCGATCCGAGCCGAGATAAAAATGACAGGACAAACGGACACTCTGCGAATTTGCCTGCACCAATAGTAGCCATCAAAACTTGGTAAATTTATATCTAAGAGAACTAAATCGGGATTGATTTTGTTAAATTCTTCCATAATATTTTCAAAGTCAGTTACACACGTTACATGATAGCCGTACTTTTCGATATGTGTTTTCAAATGTT